>MENE01000038.1:0-4234 GCA_001769005.1 Bacteroidetes bacterium GWA2_31_9b
TCTACGAAGCAAATGCAAATCCAGGAGGTTGGTTGCGTTATGGAATTCCTGAGTATCGATTGCCAAATAGAATTCTCGATAAAGAAGTTGAATCAGTTACTGAGCTTGGTGTTAATATATTCTATAACAAGAAACTAGGTGATAACTTAAGCTATAAAGAATTAAAAACGAATTACGATTCTGTTATATTAACAATTGGTTCTCAAAGAGGAACATTAATTGGTTGCGAAGGCGATGATGCCGAAAATATTTTTTCAGGTATTGATTTTCTTCGAAATATGGAAGTAACCGGCCAAAAGTATGATTTTAAAGGCAAAACAGTTGCTGTAGTTGGTGGTGGAAATACCGCTATGGATTGTTGCAGAACATCAATCCGATGTGGAGCTGAAAAAGTATATATAATTTATCGTCGTACCGAAAAAGAAATGCCTGCGAATCCTATTGAGATTCATGAATCGAAAATCGAAGGTGTTGAATATTTATTTTTAACCAATCCAATAAAAGTAAATAAAGATAAAGACGGAAAACTAAGCTCAATGACATGTCAGAAAATGGAGTTGGGCGAGCCAGATGCTTCTGGAAGAAGAAGACCTGTTCCTGTTGAAGGTTCAGATTTTAATATCGAACTCGATTATGCTCTTGCTGCTATTGGACAAAAAACTGAAGTGAATTTTCTTGAAGATATTAATAAATACGCTACTGACGAAAAGCTAGAAGTAACAAAGTGGGGCGATATTAGTGCTGATAAAAACACATTGCAAACTGGTATCAAATCAATTTTTGCTGCCGGTGATGGAGTTACAGGTCCTGCAACAATTATTGAAGCTATTGCACAGGCTAAAGTTGCAAGTACAAGCTGTCATCAATTTTTAACAGGACATGAAATTAAACGTGAATCTAAAGATTTTATAAGTCGTCGCGATAATTTTAAAGAACTTTCATCAGCCGATTTTGTTGGTCGTTACCAAAAGCAGATTCGTGAAGAAATGCCGGTAATGGAAGCAAAAAACAGAATGAACTTCGATGAAGTTGAGTTGGGATATGCAAATGAAAGAATTGCAAAACATGAGTCGGAGCGATGTTTAGAATGTGGTTGCACCGAGTTTTTTACCTGTGATCTTAAAAAATACTCAACACAATATCAGGCAGATCAAAAACAGTATGAAGGTGATTTTCAGGCTCGTGATATCGATTTCTCACATCCATTTATAGAGATTGATAATAACAAATGTATTCTTTGTGCACGTTGTGTGAGAATTTGTAAAGAAGTAGTTGGTGCAAATGCACTTGGACTGGTAAACAGAGGTTTTAATACCTATGTAGCACCAAGTATGGGCGGTTCATTAACCGAAACTAAATGTGAATCATGCGGATTATGTATTTCTACTTGCCCAACCGGAGCTATTACTGAGAATGTATCGTTTAAACCCGGACCAGTGAAACTTGAAAAAGTAAATACTATTTGTAAGTTCTGTTCTGTTGGTTGTGAAGTTGAATATCATTATAAAGGTAATTTTATATGGAAAATCACAGGTAAAGAAGGCCAGATTAATAAAGATGGTAACATTTGCCGATATCCAAAGTTTGGATACAATATAATGAACGATAGTAAACGAATTACGCAACCAATGCTTCGAGTTGATGATAATTTTGAGTCTATAAGCTGGCAAAAAGCATTTGATATTATTGTTGATGAAATTGGCGGAGCAGATCCCGATGAGAATGGGTTTTTCGCTGGAGCACGATTGAGTAACGAAGAAATGTATCTTATTCAGAAAATTGCACGTGTAGGAGCAAAGACAAATAATGTTACCAGTTTCCATTATTTAGGTCAAGGAAAAGGATATAGCACAAATTCATTGGCTAATGTTCCATTTGAACAAATTAAAAAAGCAAGTAAAATATATTTATTTGGTGCCGAAGTAAATAAAGACAATGCAGTTGTTGGTTTTATGATTAACAATGCACGCGAAGTTGAAAAAGTACCTGTTGAATCAATAACTGTTCATCAGGATAGTTCTGTATCGCATAAAGTGGATAAGGAAATGGTTATTAAATCGTATTTCCACTTTGTAAAAGCAGTAAATTATTATCTAGTTAAAAAAGAATTGCAAAATTCACTTTTTATTAAAGATCGCTGCGATGGATTTAAAGATTACAAGAAAAGTTTATTAAAAGAAAACTACGATAAACTGGTAAAAGAATCGGGAGTTTGTTGTAAAGAATGTCTCGAAGAGTTTGCTGAAAACTACAATAAAGAACTGAATGCTATACTTGTATTTTCTGAAAAAGAAATTTCTGCAAATACAAGTCTGGAGTTATTTAACTTTGCAATGATTACCGGAAAACTTGGAAAAACTGCAAGCGGATTAATTGCTTTAAAAGAAAAAAACAACTCGCAAGGATTGATCGATATGGGTATTTCATCGAAAAATGGAGTTGGAAATATTGATTTGAAAGATAAAAAATATAAAAAGCAACTCGAAAAGCTTTGGAATATTAAAGAATTGCCCGAAACTTCAAAAACGTGTATGAAAGAAAACCTTAAAGAAGGTAAAATAAAAAACTTCTTTATTTTTGGTGAAGATCCTATTGGATGTGCTATTGATAAATCTTCAGTTCAAAAATGGTTTGCCGACGCTGAGTTTGTTTTAGTACAAGATTACTTTATGACTGAAACCGCTAAGATTGCAAATTTAGTTTTACCGGCAGTTTTTCCACTCGAAACATCGGGCAGTTTTACAAATACTCAGAAAAATATTCAGGTTTTTGAAAAACAGATGAATAGTACCATTGAAAAAGAAAATACAGATCAACTGTTAAATATCTTGAGTAAGTTTACTCAGCAAAAAGATGATTTCCGTAAAGAGATATTTGAATTATTAAATCATTCAACAAATAAAGAAGAATATTTGTTTAACTATACTGAATCGGAAAACCTGAATAAAATCTTTAAATATGGTTGCGATTCAACAATAAAATATTTTGATGATTTTTTTGAAAAATCATTCGCCCCAAAAAAATAATAAGAACTCATTTTGAAGTTGATATAAATTTTATAAAAAAGAAAATGAAAAATTTTGAATCCATAAACGAAATACTTGATTTTGCTATTAATGCAGAACAAGAAGCGGTTGATTTTTACAATCAATTAGCATCGAATTCAAAAACGGCAGATATGAAAAAGGTATTTGTAGAATTTGCACAAGAAGAAATGGGTCACAAAGCTAAGTTGATAAGAATTAAAAACGAAGGTACATATCAGCTTAAAAAAGAAGAAATTACAGATTTAAAAATAGCTGATTACCTTGTAAATATTAAACCAACTCCAAACATGATTTACCATGAAGCATTGGTATTAGCTATGAAAAAAGAAAAATTTGCTTTTAAACTTTATTTAGAACTTTCAAACCGCGCTCAAAATAGTCAGATGAAAGATTTATTTCTTTCGTTAGCTCAGGAAGAATCAAAGCATAAATTACGCTTTGAAATAGAGTACGATGAAATAGTTTTACGCGAAAATTAATGCGTTAATAAAAATAAAGCAAGCATGAAATTTATCGTGCTTGTTTTTTTATTTGTTCAGATGATTTATTTTTGTGCAAATCCGATATACCATTTTAGTTGATTTTTCAGTTTAGTTTTACAATTTATATTTAAAAACGTGAGATTTTATTTACAGGCAATTTTTCTTTTTTTATTTTTTGCGAATAACATACAGGCACAAAATGATACAATTATTAATCAGAAATCAATTGATAAGGTTATTATTGGTGGACAAGTATATTATGTGCATATTGTTAAAAAAGGAGAAACACTTTACTCGTTAAGTAGTGTTTATGAAGTTTCGCAAAAAGAAATTGCAAAAGAAAATCCTGATATTTTTCTAGGATTAATGGTTGGTCAGGCGTTAAAAATCCCGGCAGTTTCAAAAGAAAAAGATACCAATAAAGTTGAGCAAGAAACTTCACCTGATTTTATTTTTCACCGGGTTAAAAAAGGTCAAACATTATATTCATTGTCAAAAAAATATGATGTTTCGCAAGAATCAATTATTGAACACAATTCTTCGGTAAAATATGGATTAAGTGTTGATCAGGTAATAAAAATCCCAAAGAAATCAATTCAAAATCAGGAGTTTGCTGAGATTCCTAAAACCGTACCTACAAATGATACGATAAAAATTTCTGATCAATATATTTATCATCTTGTAAAAAGTAAGGAAACAATTTAT
>MENE01000038.1:4336-8285 GCA_001769005.1 Bacteroidetes bacterium GWA2_31_9b
GTATTGGATGCAGAAGAGAATTTTATTTTTGAAAGTACAGAATCAAAAATTTCAGACTCTATTCACTCTGAAAGGCATGTTTTTAAGGCTTATTCCGATTCTGTTAAACTTCCCGATTGCGATATCATTAAAAAGAAAAAACAAGAACCATATACTGTAGCATTATTATTACCATTGTATCTCGATCAAAGTGATGAAGAGTTTTATATAGACTCATCGAAAACAAATGATTATGGAAAGAAAATTTACGAAAAAGTATATCGAAGCTCAAATTATATATATCCTCGATCGGTAAATTATCTTGAGTTTTACGAAGGTGTTTTAATGGCTTTAGATTCACTTAAAAAACAAGGATTATCTGTAAATTTACATACTTTTGATACACAGGGTGATACAATAAAAGTAAACGAAATATTGCAATTACCGGTAATGAAAACAGTTGACTTAATTATTGGTCCTGTCTATAATTACGAACTTGAAATAGTTTCTCGTTTTGCAATTGACAATAAAATAAAGATGGTTTCTCCATTATCCGATAACAGTTCATTTGTTGATAAAAACCCATTTTTATTTCAAGTAGGGCCTTCATTTTTAACCCAACTTGACGCTATTGCAAAATATGTGTCAACATTTAAAAATAAAAATATTGTTCTTATACATAATTCAGATAGTTTGCAATACAATAGCAATGTTCTGGTAGTAAAAAATAAACTTTTTAACTATTTCTCAGTAGATACTTCTTTAGGTAGTCTTCTGTTTAAGGAAATGTTCTTTATGGATAGTTTAAAATTAATTGAACACACTCTAAATAAAAATACTGAAAACATTATTATTATTCCATCAAACGACCAAGCTTTTGTAACATCTGTTTTAAATAATTTAAATACAATAGCAAATACAGGATACAACATTAGTACTATTGGAATGTCGCGTTGGTATAGGTTTGGAAATATTGATCCTGAAAATTTATATAATTTAAAAACAAGTCTGATTGTACCTTTCTATATTGATTACAATAATAAAAATGTGAAAAAATTTATTGTAAAATATAGAAACATATTTAAAACAGAGCCCGATCAATATGCCATGCATGGATATGATGTGAGCATGTACTTTTTAACTGCATTATTGTATTATGGCGAAGACTTTCAGAATTGTATTCACAATCATAAAGTTGATCAAATACAAGCTGAATTTGATTTTGTTAAGTGGTACGAATATTCTGGTTACGAAAATATTGGTGTTTCTTTAATTCGATACGATGAAGGATACAATATCAATAAGTTGTATTAAATCCTTTTTAAAGTTCAAATTAAGTAAACAGTATTCAAACAGCATTTTAGCAAAAACTATTTATCGTTACTTTAATCAAAACATTTAACTTTTTATTGAAAAGATATTGCTTTTTTAAAATTTTACCAATATCTTAACTTTTTTATATTATTCTTTATTAAAAAAACGGAAGAATAATTTATTTATAAAAACCTATATATGGCAAATTGTAGAAATTTAAAAAAGGATATTAATTTTTTAGCCGAACAAATTATGACAGAAGGCTTTTCTTTTCTTGAGTATTCACCTGTGAATAATCAGGAAAATGTTCTTGAAATTCTGCATGAAGCTGAACAAATAAGGCAACAACTCGTATATAGAGTGAACCATTTGCCAAAAGGTACTAAACAGGAAATAAAAAAATATTATAAAGATATTGTTGAGGATTTATATAAATTGAATATTGAATTACTTGACAGATTGAACAGTTAATTTAACAAATAATTAAACCGGAGGATTCCGGTTTTTTTATTCTCCTCTAATTTGTGCTGCTCTGTATAGCATATCCGATGATTGCAAAATTTTATTTTTTAGATTTTCATTAATCTCAAGATTTTCGTTTAAAAAAATCTGAGTTTCAGTAACTGCATCAATACTGGAATGACCACTAAAAGTTGCATCAAGCCATTGTTTAGGAAAGAAAATATCACCGGTAAGTTGAATTTCTTCCAGCAATTCCAACGATGGCGTTATATATTTTACACTTTCTTTACTTCGTAATGGATGATTTAAATATGTTAAAGCTGATATAACCCAAGGTTCCTTTTCTCTGTTTTTCTCGTTTTTTAATGATTCAAAAAATGAATCTCTTACTTGAATATTATTTGAAATTGCAGGAATAGTAAATTTCATTTTTTCTGCTCGTTCAGTATCTGTAATTCGTTTCAATTGAACGGCGAGTATACTGTCGCCATTTTCTTTACTTCGGATGGCTAGTTCAAAAGATAAATCTGTAAAATCATTTTCAGTTAATTCAATTTTATCAGGTTTTAGTGTCCCTTTCCAAAGTCTATATAATTTGTTAAAGCTTTGTTCTGTTGTACTAATATGAATATATGATTTTAAAAACAACATTTTTAATGATTGCATGTTAGAATTCTCATAATTATTCCAATAGATATTTTCAAGCTGAGGTGCAATTTCTTTACGCTTTTCAAGTTTAATAAATCTCCAGAATAGCATTGAAATATAATCTTGTAATAATTTGATATTTTGTTGATCAGTTTCATAAATAATTGCATTCATATAAAAAGAAATTAGCTCATTGGGGAGCATATTTCTGTTGAGCAAATTCTCCCAAAACATAATGTATATAGAACATCTGGTTACAGGATTTTGAATGAGGGATAAATTATTTAGTATGAAGTTTTTGGTTTCAGAATCTAGTTCGAAATATCCATAGGCATAACCCGAAATATTGGGGAGAATAAGTTTTGTGTCACGTAATTTATCCGAAATAGGAATTACTGAAAATGTATCGGAAACCTCTATGTTTTGATTTTGGAAAATCCCATTCTGAAAAAACCCAATTTCAACATTTTGCGCCCAAATTTTACCTGTATTCAATGGGTCCGATTGTTCAATAATAAGCGAGGCAAACTCTTCTTTTTCGTTAAAAGCTTTATGTAAAGTTAGTTTTGGCATTCCTGAAGCATGAATCCATGATTTACTCCAGTTTATTAAATCGAAATTAGTTTTTGAGTTTAATATCGAAATCAGCTCTTCCCAATCGGCATTTCCGTATAGATTCTCTTTTAAATACTCCTGTAAGCCTGCCTGCAAAACACTATCACCGGTAATAGACTCCAATTGCTGCATAACAATAGGAGCTTTGTGATATATTATTGTTCCATATAAAGTTCCGGCATTTTTCATGTTGCTTAATTGCTGATCGATTGGATTTGCACCACTTGTTCTGTCAACCGAATAAGCTTCAGGGAAATGATTAATTAAAAAATTCAGTTGATGATTAATTTCTGGAAACTGTGGATTAACAATTTTATCGGCAATAAAATTTGCAAAAACTTCTTTAAGCCACACCTGACTAAACCATTTCATAGTAACTAAATCGCCAAACCACATGTGAGCTGTTTCGTGAGCAATTAAATTTGCACGGCTTAGTTCATCGCGAACAGATGCTGTTGGATCTAAAAATAATTTAGAATCGCGGTAAAGAATTGCCCCGGGATGTTCCATTCCAGAATATTGAAACGAAGGAATTGCAATGAAATCGAGTTTCTTGAATGGGTATGGAATTTTAGTGTAATTTTCTAACCATTCGAGTGACGAAAACTGTAATTCAAATATTTTATCAATGTTTCGTATAACTTTTAACGAATCACTTTCGCGGTGATACATGGTTATTGATCGGTTATTCAATGTTTTTGTGACAGTTTGAAATTTACCCGCTGTAAATGCAAATAAATAAGTACTAATTGGCTCTGATTCTTTAAAGGAAAATAAGTTGAAATCTTGTAACTGTTGTTGTTCAATTATCTTTGAATTTGCAATTGCAATCCATTTTTTAGGAGTTTTTAATTCGAGTGCAAATGTGGCTTTTAACGAAGGTTGATCGAAACAAGGAAATGCAGTTGAAGCCCGGTCTGGAACAAATAAG
>MENE01000039.1:0-334 GCA_001769005.1 Bacteroidetes bacterium GWA2_31_9b
TTCATAAAAAACCGTCGTGTATTCGCTTGCCGCTACTTCTAAAAAAAACTTCTGACGCTTATTTTTGTGCGGAGGAAAACCAAAAAAAGTAAATTTATCTGTTGGAAAACCGGAAATCGACAAAGCCGCAATCGCCGCGCAGGCACCCGGCATCGGCACAATCACTATGTCTGTAATCTTAGATCTTAAATCTGAAATCAACAGTCCTCCCGGATCGCTAATCCCTGGTGTTCCGGCATCAGTTACCAAGGCGATGTTTTTACCGGAGTTTAGCAATTCTAAAATTTCCCTAACTTTATGAGCGTCACTATGTTGGTGATACGATAATAAAGGT
>MENE01000039.1:451-5052 GCA_001769005.1 Bacteroidetes bacterium GWA2_31_9b
AGCTCCCAATCATAAATACAAGAATCGCCATTTTTTCTGATTGCTATATTACGTGAATTGAAATCATTGTGTGTTAAGGTTTTTTCAATTTTTATATCAAGATATTCATCTTGAAGTTTATCGGCATATCCAATTAAATTATGAATAAGTCCTATCCAGCTTTCGGCATGGTATTCCAGAGTAGTAATCTGTAATAATTTTTGGTATAATTCTTTTGCTTTCCATGGTTTTGAAATTTCAAATTCATTCAGTATTAATGAATTATCACCAGTTTTAAATGACAAATGTATTTCAGTAATATCTTTTATTACTTTAAATATTAATTCATCATTCCATTTTTCAGTATTGTTTTCTGTATTAATGAATAGCAGTTCATTGAAATCCAGTAATTCCATAAAAATCAAGTAAACTTCTCGTTCTTCAATAATTTTTTTTCCATAATACTTGGGAATGCAACTAAAGCCTTTTTCAGTAAGAGCTTCATATATCATCCATTCCTTTTTATGTGAATTCTTGTATTCAAGATTTTTTTTATATGTTGAAAACAATGGAGTTAGATCATTGTCAATAGCAGAAGCGAGTAATTTCAATCCTTTTATTACTTCATCATCTAATGGTTTGCTTTTAATTAGAAATTTTCCTGAATTTCCATTTTGAATAAACTCAGAGTTGTTTGTTTCAAAGGGTTCATTTGAGATAACTTCAGCTATAAAAAATCCGGTAAGTTTATCGGTTACATTATTTGTTAAATTAATCATTATTCCATTTTCACAGAATTGATCATCCCAAAGCTTTATTGCTTGAATATCTTTGAATGGAAAATTATTGTTAAAACTATTTTTTAATAATTCGAAATTTATTTCTGATTTAGTGAGCCATTTAATTGGCTTGTTACGACCAAGTTTCTCATGTGCTCTAACAAATTGGCCACCTACAATAGCTGCAAATGTTGATATTTCGAGCGAAAGGGCAAAGCCAGCAATAATTTTGGCTAATCTTGGTAAGCTGCCTTTTTCGGTACAATTCATAAATTCAAGAGCTTCCTGTTGTTTTGGCAACCTTGTACCTCCTCCAATTGTACCTATTACTAAAGAAGGTAAATGCAAACAAAAATAAATTCCTTTTGTAGTTTTTTCCATGCTTAAAATCCCAGCACCAGATTCATGAATACTTGCTAAATCCTGACCTGTTGCTGCAAAAATTGCTGCAACAACATTTACTGAATTTATATTATAACCAACCATACCATCAATTCTGCTCATGATCATGCTTGAGTTAAAATACCTCAAAAAATCATCTGAGCTAACTCGTAATACTTTTTTAATAACTCTTTCATCAAGTTCGCACTCTGCAATAACATGAACTCCTCTACCTTGACTCATTGCATAGTTAGATACTTTTTTATCTGATGCACCATTTCCTTCAATAATAAAATGAAGAGGTTTTATTCCAGATTCAATTGTAAAATTCTCGTTTATCCATTCCACAGCATGCCATGTACATTTAGTAGTCATATTTTGTCCTGAAGCATCACCTGTAGTGTATACAAATTTGAGATGTACACTCCATCCGGCAATTACAGGTTCAATAGTTTGTAATTTAGCATGGTTCGAATATTGGCAGGTTATTGCTTTTATCTCTTCGAATTTCTGTAATACCCATTGTCTGAATACCACGCTTTCTGATATTCCTTTAAACATGAACAAAGGGCAGCGAATCATTTTTTGGTGAATTACTTCAGCGGTAATTCCACCACTTAAACTAACCACTTTTGCTCCACGGTTAATACTTGCAATTAATGCTCCTTCAGTAGTTGCAGCCGGGGCATATACATACTCGCTATTATTTGCATTATTAAATAACAATGGTCCTATTAAACCAAGAGGAATTTCAACTGAACCGATATACGATTCAATGTTATTGATAATCTGATGTGGTTGAAATGCTGATTGAGAAATAAGTTGCAGATTATTACCCATATCTTTTATAAATGACCGTCGTTGATCTGTTGCAATTCTGGTATTCAAACCCCTGCCTGGTACAATTGGGTATTTATCCATAAAATGATATTTGTTGTATTTTATATAAAAATAATCAAAAATAAATAACTTGGAAGATTTAACTAAGGCAATGAATTATTCTAAAATATAATTCAGGTACTTATTTTGGGATGAAATTAGAATTAAGGTCATGATAAAAGTTCAATTATTCCACTAGAGCCATTAACTCGGATTTTATCTCCTGTTTTTATTTTTTGTATAACATCCTGAACGCCAACAATAACAGGGATTCCTAATTCGCGCCCAACAATGGCAGTATGACTTAATAATGATCCTTTTTCACTAATTAATGCAATAGATTGTGACATTAAAAACACCCATCCTGGATCGGTCATTTTTGTTACAAGAATTTTCCCTTTAACATTAGCATTTAAAGCAGGTTCGGTAATTACGAGTGCATAGCCTTCTGCAATACCCTTTGATACAGCAATTCCTTGAAGTATTTTATCACTATTAGAATTACTTGAATGATCATTAAATGAATTACTGTTTGAAAAAGTAGAAAAATCGGGTACATCGTTTAAAGAGTAAATTATTCTATCAGGCAAACTGCCTTTACTATAGATTTTGAAATTTTCTTTCAATTCTATTATCTTTTTTTGTTTACATTCATGAATATTATTTATGCTGTAATCCCTTATTTCTTTCATGTTGAGATAAAAGATATCATCGGTTTCATCAATGATTCCTGCTTTAACCATCATAATTCCAAATTCAACAAAAATATCTTTTGATATACTATATACACGGGTTCTGCAAAATCGCATGTTCTCACGATTCATTAAACCATAACGAGCAAGTTTTAATACAAAAATAAACAGCCAGTATTTGGGCATCCACCACTGAAAATGCTCTTTAACTATTTTATTAGCATTACTCATACCTTGCTTTTTCTTTAACTTATAACTTTCTCCCAATAATTCTGAATTTAACTGATTTTTAAGTAATTGAATCAGCAATTCAGGATTTTTTCGGGGAGATTTAGTTTCAAGCTTAAGCTCAGCAAGAGTTCTGTCACCAAACCGATCTAAATATGTTTTCCATTTTTCTGTAAATTCAGGCAGTTTTTGCTGTTGAATTATAGTTAGTATTTCTTTTTCGTTTAATTTGAATATAGCTGACAGTTCTGTAGAGGAAATAATCATGTCTCTTAAAGAAAGGAAGTTGATTAATGCAATTTCTGATTCTACATCGCTATAACCACAAACCAATTCATTAGCAAAGTCTTGTGTTTCAGAAATTTTGTACTTTTTTATTAAATCCTGCAACCATCCAAATGATTTGAAAGCGAGGTAATCATTTACAATTGTAAGGTGCCATTTTTGAAATGTTTTTTGCATACAGTCATCGAAATAGTTCCAAAGCAAAGCAGGTGATTGCAAATATTGATCGTACTGTTGAAATAGATTGTAATTGATTTTAAAGTGTTTAAAAAACTTCTTATTTCCTTTTTTGTAGTTTAATATGAGCCAAATAGATGATAGAATGGTTTTTAACTTACCTGAAATAGAAAAATGATACGTATCACTTGCAGAATCGGGTAAACCAACAGCATTTTCCCATGCCTGCATCGATTTTTTTGAATTATAAACCAATGCCATCATCTTGTACCAGCTATCTAGCCTATAGTAAATTCGTCCATAAAAATGAGAAAGGAGATTATCAAATACATTATTATTCAGATTGAATTTTTTAGCAGATACCCAGAATGCTTTAGCACTATTTCTAAAAACATTGGAATAAGCCACTGCTGCAAAACTGAAACTTAATGGTAGGGTAATACCTGGGTAACTTTCAACTATATTTGTATTATCCAATACTACAATATCTTTTATATTTATTGTAGTAATAGGTCTCATTTGTAAAATAAATAATTCTCCCTTAGATGTATATAGAAACTCAATATCGGCAGGTTTACCAAGAATATTTTCTGCTTTAAAAGATAAATCATAAACCATTAAAATTTCATCATCATTTAAAACAGGTTTTGATTGTAAATCTTTATGAACGCTTGTCGTAATAATTTGATTTTCAAATATTATTGCGTTCTTTTTCAAAACACAATTTTTGTAAATACTTTTAGTGGTTCGGTTAATATAAAAACTATCTGTTTCAACTTTATCAGTTACAATACCTTCGCCAATCCCATATCCTGCATTAATCACTGCATCAGCTAAATTTCCATTTGAATTCATAGAAAAGCAAATGCCCGACTTTTCTGCAAATTCCATTTTTTGTAAAATGATGGCATATTTTATATTTCTAATAGACACTCCATGTATCAGTCGATAACTTATAGCGTTATAACTCCAGGCAGATGCCATGCACTCTTTAATTTTTTGAATTACAGTATCTTCTGAGCAATATAAAAATGTAGCATGTTGTCCGGCAAAAGATTTATTAGTTGAATCTTCAGACATAGCCGATGAACGAACGGCAATTCTATAATTATCACCAAATAAACTCTTACATTTCTTTAAGATTTGATGACTAAGTTCCTCTGAAAAATTATATTCTAAAATAAGTTGTCTTATAGAATTA
>MENE01000039.1:5086-7050 GCA_001769005.1 Bacteroidetes bacterium GWA2_31_9b
TAATTTCGATTAAATTGTTTTCAATTTCAGGCAAAATATCTTCAAAAAGAGATTCAATTTCAAATTGGGATAAAATAAAAAAAGGTGGCACATTAAAGCCAGCTTTCTCCATTTTTAATAGGTTGTATGCTTTGCTACCAATGTCTTTAACATTATGATTAGAAGTTGTATCGAACAAATTATTTTTCAATTTATTATCCATTAATACTATAAATAACCAATGTATTGATTAATAAATTTAAAAACATCAACGTTGTTGATATAAGTGATGTATTTGTCAACACATTAAATTTCTTTTCAGGTATAAATAAAAAACGCAGGTAATAAAATGCAGCATAAATTATAAGTACGATATCAATAATGTAAAAAACAATTGAAAAATTTAGCAATTTGCCAATATATAAGCACAATAAACCTGTAATAGTTATACAAATCAAAGGAATTACAGTTGCAGTTTTAACACCTAAAACTTTTGAAAACGTTTCATATTGAGTTTCCATATTGTGAGAACGTATCTTACGTGAAACCTCCCAGGCAGTTATTGGCAAAGAAACAATTAAGAGTAAAACGAAGTGTGTAAAAGTAAAGTTTTCGTAAACTAATCCTGTAGCTAGTGAAGTGTGAATAAGATAAAAGTTAATAATGTATGGTAATGGCTGATGGTCAAGCATGGTAACAAAAATATGACTGCGATGATATTTCTCAGCAAAAAACCATTTATAAGTTAACAAAGCATAAATCATCATCACAGCAAAAATTAAAAGCGTATGCTGAGCAAAAAAGACATTAATCAAAATCAATATCACGAAACTTGTAACAGATAAAGTTACAATATCCGATTTCAGAACAGCTTTTCGAGGTGTAGCTCTGGTGGGAAATAAATCTTTGTCAATTTCAAAATCTTTTAAATCGTCGAAAGTTCTTAGTAACAACATCATGAAAAATGCAGAAATTACTCCGGCAATTGAATATGTGTCAATTTCTATTTTATTACCAGAAAGAATCTGAATTATAAAATTAATACAGCTATAAAGAGCGATAACAAATGGCAAATAAATTAAAACTGGAAACATTTCTCGTGAATAAATCCAAATTCTAGATATAAATGATTTTTGTGTTTTTAATGCATTCATATGAATAAAGGTATATTATTTAATTACAATAGACTTATCTTCCTTTTTACAAACTTCTCCAATAACTGATGTTCTAGCATAACCTGATTCAGAAAGCTCTCTGATCATATCCTTTACATTTTTTTCAGCACAGCAGATTAGTAATCCACCAGAAGTTTGAGCATCGAGTAAAAGCATTTTATGATTGTAGCTCAATGATTTTTCAAATAAACAATCATTTTCAACATATTCGAGATTGCGGAAACAAGCACCCGGTATGCAACCCATTTCAATAAGGTTCATAGCACCATCAAAAACGGGTACTTGTGCTGAGTTTATTTTCAATGTAACATTACTTCCCAAAGCCAATTTAAGAGCATGTCCTAATAATCCAAATCCGGTAATGTCTGTGGCACATTTAACTCCGTATTTCTGCATTATTCGACCACCTTCTTTATTGAGTTGTTTCATGCTTTCCAGTATGGGCTGGTATTTATCCATTTCAATTTCACCAATTCTTTTTCCTGCCATAATTATTCCTGAACCAATAGGTTTCGTAAGTAAAAGAACATCGCCCGGTTTTGCTGCGGCATTTGTAATTATTTTATCAGGGTGAATACTGCCGGTTACTGCTAATCCATATTTCGGAACTTCATCAACAATCGTGTGACCGCCCATAATAACTCCACCAGCTTCAATTACTTTTTCTATTCCACCTCTTAATATTTCTTTTAAAACATCAAGTGGAACTTTTGCAGGAAAAGCAACAATATTCAAGGCTGTTAATACTTCTCCACCCATTGCATACACATCGCTCAATGCATTTGCAGCGGCAATCTGACCAAACTCGTA
>MENE01000039.1:7076-8254 GCA_001769005.1 Bacteroidetes bacterium GWA2_31_9b
AGTCTGTTGTTTGTATAAGTGCCAGGTCATCGCTGACCTTATAAACACCGGCATCGTCATGTGTTTCAATATCAACAAGTAAATTTTTATGGGGAGTTTTTGGTAAATCAGCCAAAGCTGCACTAAGCTCATTAGCCGATAGCTTGGCAGAGCAACCTCCATATTCAACTGTGCTTAAAAGATCGTATGTTTTCATTTGTAAATTTTCTCGTGTAAATGAAATGTGATATTATTTTTTGCAAGTATAGATGATACAAGCTGTTCATCAAATAAAGCAGGATTTATCCTTATAGCCATGCCGCAATCAGAAGATATCTCCTTTGGAGTTGGTATTATATCGAATTTTATTCCTAATCCGGTTAGTAATTTTTCAGCCTTTAATACATGATGTGTCGATTCAAAAATCAGGATAAAATATCTCATAAAAGATTGATTTTTTTTATTTTAATGAGGGTGTCCAAAAAGTAGTCATTCCGAACGAAGTGAAGGAATCTGTAAGTTCCAATTCTTTGATTACAAACAGATTACTTCTTCGTTCCTCATCGTAATGACTTTGACTTTTTCTTTTTGGACACACTCTTATTAACTTAAAAGTAGCCCACTCTATTATCCATTATAATTAAGGATAAATTACTTTCGAAGCCTTACTCAACGATTCAAGAATAACATACATATTCGAAACGATTCCAACTCCTAATTCTTCTTTCTTTTTGTAGTAATCAAGGCATGTTCCACAAACGAGAATCTCAATACCCAGCTGTTCAAGTTTTTTTAATGAATCGAGTACAGTTGAATCATTGAGCGTTAATAAAATGCCTGAATTAAGAAATACCATTTTTTTGGGTTTTACATCAATCTCTGGCAATGTATTCACAAATGCTTTCATCAGAATTATTCCTAATTCTTCAGCTCCTTCTCCAAGTTTGTTTTTCTGGAAAGCAATTACATAGTTAGAAAGCTCGGAACTGTTTTCTGTTTGGCAATAATCTTCTGCTTTAACTGATTCTGGAATTTCTCCTGTTTTATTTACTACGAGATGATAAACATTGCCCTTTTTTTCTGTACGTACTTTTATTCCATTCTCCTCAAGAAAACGAACAACATTTTTTACCGATGTTTCATTATCAATTAGAACTTCTAATGTTTCATTTTCGTTTATTTCACTCAATGCTTTTTTT
>MENE01000040.1 GCA_001769005.1 Bacteroidetes bacterium GWA2_31_9b
ATTCTGAATTCATTGTGCAAATATAAAACAAAAATTATACGGGAAACAAAAAAAGTATTGAAAGTTTCCGGGGTTCTTTCTAAACAAATTTCAGAATAGTTTTGTTTATTGACTTTTATTGTTTGTTAAGTTTTAGTTATTTTTTTTGAATGTCCATCTTTGTTCATAATAATGTTTTTGATTTTCTTCACATACAATAGTACAAATGGGTGTGGAGAATATCAATTTACTTTCACCAACAGGCGGATTTTGGGTTAACAAATTAATTTTACTAACGTTACTTGTAAGATAAATGTTCAATTTGTTGAAAACCTTTTTTTCCTAGGCATACTTTTCGGAACGAGTATCTCAATTTACAAGATAAAAAAAACCTGACAGTTGTCAGGCAGGTTCAACATTCATGGTTTTTTCATTAGCATATTTGCATATTAAAAAATTAACACATTAAACGGTTATCGCTCAAAGCTTTCCCATAAGCAAATCAAAAAGTTCGAAACATTTTACTTTGGTCTGTGGAATATTGACTAATAACTAAAACCCTATATTCGCTCCTAAGGAAATGGTATTTTGTGTTCCGTAGTAAACTATTGGAGTGTATTTGTTATTATCGCCAGTAATTTCGCTATGTTGATACTTTACAAATAAATACCCATCGTTAATAATCTGATAAGAAACCCTCAGCGAAAACGTTTTATTTTCCCACTCAACTGAATCCATAAATGGATTCCCCAAGCGAGAACCTCCCAAATCATCATAATCCTTTCCTTTTTGTGCAAACAAGTAATCGGCTTTAATTGTTAATGTTCTGTAAGGTTTTACTAATAAGGAAAAGTAAAATTCATGCGAGTTATCCATTAGGTAATGACCCAGATTGTATCCATTGCTTTCGAATGTAGTAGTAGGTATATTGTGCTTGTAGGTGAGGGGCATCGATTTGGTATATTCGGCTGTAATAAATGTATTTGGAATCAAATCTGAAATGCGGGCACTTCCTTTAAAACTCCAGAAATTCCATAAGGTATCATTGGTAAAACGATCGGTCGAAAGCTCATCTATAAATAAGGTAGCCGAAAGACGGAGTTTTTTCATGTTTCTTGAACTTATATCGATAAACATCTGTGAATTCTGACCCACATTTCTTCCCGATTGATCTGTTGCATTGTAGGTGTGATCAACCGATTTGTAAAACATCACCGGAATTAGATATTGCAATTGCGGTCCGTCGGAGCTGTAAATTATTGAATTTCCAAGAGAAACATAAAAGTTATTCCAGGGTTTAAATGTAAATAAGTTAGCTGCTAGGTATTTATCAAACATCATATCGCGGGTGTCCGCTCCGTAAGCGTTGGTAAAGGTCATGGTAGAAGCACTATCGATAACTTCAGATACGAGCCATCCGTGTACCCAGTTAAACTCAAACCACTTTACAGGTTTAAGTTGTAGTTTAATATGTGCAAATGATGGTGTGCGACCGCTGAAAATGTTGGCTCCATTGTAGTTGTTGCCCCACTCGAAATGATCTTTAACAATTCCAATGCTACCCCAATTCCACGAGTAGGTTAATCCGCCTCGCATTTCACTGTAATCGCCACCCTCGTTGGTATATTTGTAATTTGCACCAGTTCGCTGAGTAAGAAAATCTTCTTTTTCTAGAATCATACTTTCGTGGTTATCGCGTAAACTGGCATAGAATCCCCAATTATTACCAATATATGCAAAGACCTCGGCTCCATTCCATCGATGATAAAAGCTCCCGCTATCATTCATAAAGTATTCTATACCCAGAATAGGATTCACAGAAAACGTAAACAAAGAATCTTTATAAGTGTATAAATCCAATCGCTTATTGAATTTCTTATCTTTTTTAAGTTCTTTATTAAAATCCTTAAAATAAAAATCAAGCTCTGCTTGCTGACGCGAGTTTAGCGAATAGCTGCTTTCTTTAATTTCCGTGAGTTTTGAAGCAATAAACATCCTGGAAAAAGGCTTAACAGTTGTATGAATATCGATAACTTTTAAGTTTGCCATTTCATCCAAAAAGTCGTATATCTCTCTATTTGATGTATGATAATAAACATTTTGTGCATACAGAGAAGTACTGAAAAATAGAATTGTAATTAAGAATAATTTTTTCATGTTTTTATCACTTAGTCACTAAGGTCACGAAGTTTCACTAAGTGTTTTTTTAGTGTTCTAAGTGTCTTAGTGGTTAAATTTTTATTCAACAGGCAATTTTGCAAATTCTTCAGTAACTAAAGATACTAATTGATTTGTAATATTTTCAGTATGAAAATTAATTAATAAACCTTTTGGTTTTCCTGTAAGTTTTAAATATGATAATAGTTGTGCTTTGAATACAGGAATCATTATTTCAACTGCTTTTAATTCGATAATTATCAAATCGTTTACTAATATATCTAATTTAAGATCGCTGTCTAATGATGTATTTTTATATTTAATTGGAACCAATACCTGTGATCTAACATTTAAACCTTGTTCTTTTAATTCCTGAATAAGACATTTCTCATACACAGATTCTAGTAAACCTGGGCTAGATGTTTATGAACTTCAATAGCACAGCCAACAATTTGATATGCTATATTATTTATATGTTTCTGAGTTGTTATTTTACTTCTTTTTCCACATAGTTAATAAGCATACTAAACCACATTAACTACTGCGTGCACTCTTAAACAATATATTCCACACAGCTTTCCAGAAATATTTCCAGTCGGTACGAAAAGGATGTTTTTCGTAAGCGATGAGGTATTTCATTTCCGAAGCTTCAATTTCTTCAAGTGACTTGGGCATATCAACATAAAAAGGAGGAATTAATCCCGGCTTGTATTTAATTCGTTTTTCCTGTAATTCTTTGGAGTATAAGCTGTAATAATGCTCACTCAATGGGCGAACGCCAAAAAGCTTCATCTCACCTTTAAAAAAATTAATAAACATGGGAAATTCGTCGAGCCAAAATTTACGGAATATTTTACCAAGTGTGGTTACCCTGAAATCATCTTTAAATTTACCACCTTCCTGCAAATCCGATTTGTTATATACATACTCTTGTAAATATTCGGCAAATGGATGCATGGTGCGGAACTTATACACATAAATTATTTTTCCATTTTTCCCAATACGCCGCAATTTTATTAATGGACCATAAGTTGGATTCTCGTCGTAATAGGGTTTGCGAACTTTACGGGCAATATAATAAAGCAAACCCTGAATACTTTGTTCAGAAATCACTTCAAAGCCGCATGAGTACAAACGACCAAAAACCTCGGCTTTAGATAATACCCTGTTATTGCCGCGGGTAAGAAAAAAGTAAATCCCTTTGGTAAGGGTGAATTTTGGAAATACACGTTTAATAATGAAATCAAAAAAATAATAAATACTATTGAATACTGGAGGATACTTTTTAAAAATACGTTGTTTACGTAGGTTTTTCGATTCGAAACATCCTATAAATATGCCTTGCTCGGGTAGTTTGCGGTTTACCGACTCAAAAAATTTGTTGATATATCGCATATCGTTGATACGACGCAGATTCACAATTTTATGATATGCTTTTTCGGGCAGTTTATCAACATTAAACCGTGTAGTGGTTGATAATAATGAGTAATCGGGAAAGTTAAGGTCGATGCAATTAGAAATAAAAGTAAAAACCTCTGTATTCGATTCCTCAATTATTGCATCGCGAATATCCTCTGGTACATGAACAATATCGATAGCCGGAAGAGGTTCGGCAAGAGGTATTTCGGTGTAGCGCCCTACGGTACGCTGGTAAGCTTCAAAAACCTTTGATGTATCTGGACCCGGTTTGGCATTGCAGATAAAATGATCGCAAAAAGCAAAAAATAACTCAAAAGCAGTTCCTAAAGTAATAGTACCGAGTACAATAATTCGGGAATATGACTCATAGCGAAAAGCATACATAAATATTGTTAATAAACCTGTAATAATAATGTTTGTAAGCAGAATGTGTCCTGCAGCTCTCGATATACTGTACTTCTCCGGGGCAGAGTATTTACGCGAAATGATCGAAATAATAATCCATATTACTAAAAAGAATAAAAAGGGAGTAAGATAAGTTGGAAGATAAACTCGTTTCGAAGCCGGTTTTATCCAAATCATGATTAAAAACGCTATGGTGAGCGCAGCAATATCAACAACTGTATTTACAAATACCGATCTACGGTTCATTATTATGTATTTTAATATTAAAGGTAGTTATTTATTTTGATAATATAGTCAATGGTCGATAGTCCATAGTTGAATTCTTTTAGCTGTGGACTGTGGTCTATCGTTTATTGACTTTTTCCTTTCTTTACCACAACGGGTCACAAAGTACATATGATTTACAAACTAAAAAATTTATTTAATTAGAAAATAGTATGTAGTAAGTAAAAACTAGTGACAAAATTTCTCTGGATTTCTTATCATACTTTCTAGCATACGCTGTACTTCTAAAGTTAATTCAACAAGCTCACTTTGTTTCTCCAGTTTAATATACCACTAGCTAGTGAAATATCGAGTCAATGAATAGTTTCGCATGCTTCTGATTGAGAATCGGTTAATTTTGAAACAAAATGTTTTACATATTTTCTTTTAGGCCAAGCCTCAGCTATATTTGCTCCAACTGATCGCGAAGATCTCCTGATTTGATCTGTCAAAGAATACTTTTCTTCTTTTGGAAAATCTCTAGAAATATAAAAAATTTCCATAGCAAGCTTAAATGCCTTCTGGTATACAGTCAAGTCTTTATATCCTTGATATAATATATTTATTACCATATTTACTTCTTACTATCTACTTTTTTACTACTTACTAATTTCTCTTCACTCTCTTCTTAATTTTAAAACCATTCGCTTAACTAAGTTTTTTACATTCTGCAAAACTATTTCCTTAACCCACGGGATTGGTTTATCGGACCAGCGCTGAGGATGAAATGTGAACATGATCTGATTCGGCAATTCTCTTTTTTCGACAGCTTTAATAATGTCTAAAGTATTTTTAAAACTTTTATCTTGTGACTTTTGTCTTTTTACTTTATCGCGTATGCTTACGCGATCCCCATCCCATCTTCTTCCGGTATCGGTTAAATACAATACGCTGTTAAAATCAACATCAAAATAAGGTTCGCCAGTAATTCCGAAATCTCTGTAATTGTAATATTTCCAAACTAATTTGTTATCGTATTTCGAAAGCGGACTACCATGCATGCAAATGGTTTTTACAGGGTAATACTTACGCAATTCAGCCAAATGTTTTTCAAACAATTCAATTGCTTTCTCTGCAATAATCTTTTCCTTTTCATCTTGTGTCTTGATACTCGATACTTGATACTCGATACTCTTTGATGCAAAATCTATATCTTCATAATGATATCCAATCTCATGACCAAGTCTGGCAATTTTTTCTATAATTTCCGGATTAAAACTTTCAGGAATTAAACGAAAATAGTAACTTCCTTTTATTCCCAGCTTATGCTGTATTTGAGCAAATTGTAAAGAATTTTCGGGTAATTTATCTACATCGTGGCGCAATACAATGGTTTTGTCAAATGGTTTTTCGATGTATTCGCAAAATGTTTGGAACGAAAAACCCTGATTTAGCAGGGAGTCAAGTAATTTTTTATATGTTTTTAATGTGAAATCCATTTATTAAAAATGAAATAACTGTTATTTATAATTTATTATTGCATGTAAACAACGTTCAGCTGTTTTTCCATCCCAGAGCTCCGGGCGCTCAGGTTTTCGGTTTTTATTTAGTGTATCGTTGAATTCTATTCTGATTCGTTCAATATTATTTCCAACTAAAATACTTGCTCCACCGTGTTCGCGTAAAGTAATTGGACGTTCAGTATTCCATCTCATGGTAAGGCATGGAGTACCCAAAACCGTGCATTCTTCTTGCAATCCCCCACTATCAGTTAGCATAATTTGTGCATTCATATTTAATTTTAACATTGAATGATAATCCAATGGATATACTAAATAGATATTAGGAGTTGCCAATACCTTATCCCAGAGATTAAATGCTTTTAATTGTTTTTCTGTTCTTGGATGAACAGTCCATATAATATTTAACTTTTCGGCAATCTCGCCTGTTAAAAAATTAACCAATGGTTCCAGAACTTCTTTGTGATCAACATTTGATGGACGATGAAGTGTCATTAATGCAAAACTTTCGTTTGTAAATTTGTAAACCAGTGAATCGGGGAGGGTTTTAACAATCAAATTATCATCAATAATTGTATGTATGGAAAGTTTTTCTGCTTTTTCACGATTGGCTTCCAGTGTATCAATCATTATGTTTCCAACAAAGCGAATACGATTATCGGAAACTCCTTCCTGTTTTAAATTTTCAATAGATAATTTATCGGGTGTTAGCAAAAGATCAGATAACCTGTCTGTAACCAAACGGTTTATTTCTTCAGGCATTTTCATGTCGCCACTTCGTAAACCTGCTTCAACATGACATACTTTGATATGCAGTTTTTTTGCAGTAACCGATGCTGCAAGTGTAGCATTTACATCGCCATATACAACAACCCAGTCGGGTTTTTCGGTTTCGAATACTTTCTCCAATGCAATCATCGATTGGCCAACCTGTTCGGCATGTGATCCGGAGCCAATACCTAAATTGATATCGGCATCAGGAATATTTAATGTTTCAAAAAACGTTTTCGACATTCGATCATCGTAATGCTGACCGGTATGAACAAGTAGGTGGGTTACTTGTTGTTGGCCTGCCTGCTGTGGCAGGTTGCTTGTTAATTGCTTGTTGTATTTGTTTATAGTATGTATGAAAGGAGCGACCTTCATAAAGTTGGGCCGTGCACCAACTACCGAGATTATTTTCATTTAAAATTTATTATATTATCAACAATTCCAAATACTTCTTTTTGAACTTTGATGCTTCTTGATAAGTCAGGCGAATCTTTTTGCGTTTTTGATATAAACTCAATTATTTCATCAACCCTTCTTGAAAAGAATACTTTATTCTCTGAGAAAAGCTTTTTATCAACAGATAGAAAATCATTACCAGCATAAAACGAAACCGCAGGAGTTCCCATCAGAGAAGCTTCTCTAGAAAAAGTTCCGGCTCCAGTCAAAACCACATCGGAATAGTAACAAATATCAAGTCCACTTAATGGTTTTTCTGGAATGTAAATATTATCCTGTTTTTGAACATATAAGCGATCAGTTTCGTATCGTGGAACATAAAGGATATTATGACCTTGTTTTGTCAGCTTTTCTATTAATTCTGGAACAATACTTTTTGAACCTTTGGTTACATATGATGCAAATAGGTTTTCCGGACGCACGGTTACAAATTTTTGAAAAGGGAGTTTCTCAAGAAAAGTAGAATCAGGTTGAAAACTTGCAATATAAATATCCTCTTTATACCCACTATAAGTTATAAGTTTGTTAGGTTTTATACCCATCCCAATCATTGCATTTTTATTAATTGCCTCTGGGCAAATAACATAATTGGCAAATTTTGCGTAAAGCCAGTTTGGAGATATATCATTATCATCAAATACGATTGACGTTCTTCCTCTTAGCCAACTAACCTGAGGTGCTTCATAATTGGATGATATGCTTACATCGAATTTGGGCATTCTAAAGAATAGTTTTAAATCCCTTTCTGCAAAGGCCAATATTTTACCAACTTTTGATTTGCCTCCATGTACTCCAAATTTCTCAAATGAAATGTTATTTTGTGAAAGTAATGACATGGTTTCAACAAAATCACGAGCAGTACAAATCACTTTATTATTATTTGATTCCAAATGCCTTAGTAAAGGTAAATATAAATTTACATGGGGTGGGTTAGTAAAATCAAACCAGATTGTTTTCAAAGTATATTATTTAAGTAGTTTGGCAATAATTGTTGAACCTGCATGTACTTGTTCTCCTTCACGAACAAGTATTTCGCAATTACGAGGAATAACAAGGTCTGCTTGAGAACCCCAACGTATTTTACCGAAAATTTCTCCTCGTTTTAAAATTTCTCCCTCTTTAGACATTACAATGCAACGATTAACTCCTCGTGCGGCAATTTGTACAACACCTGCTTTTATACCATCTTCACGCTCAAAAACGGTAGTGTTTCTTTCATTTGTAAGCGTTGATTCTGGAGTGTTTAATCCGATTGAAGTTCCAGGAGTATGTTTTACCATTATCACTTTACCATCAATT
>MENE01000041.1 GCA_001769005.1 Bacteroidetes bacterium GWA2_31_9b
GGATCAGAGTCAAATGATTTATACTATTTTGCATTAATAAACGTTACTCATAAAATTAAACCTAAACTTAGAAAAACATCCGTTAGATTTTAAAAATGAAAAAACTCTTTTTACTAATAGCTTTAATATCTACTTTTTTTTTTACTAATGCACAAAGCAAAACAGAAATTGGAATTATTTTAGGTACTTCTTATTATAATGGAGATATTAATCATTCACAACAATTTTATTCAACCTCGTTTGCAGGAGGACTTATATTAAAATACAATATTGATAAGCACTTAGCTATAGGTATAAAAGGATTTTATGGTTCTTTAAAAGGAAACGATAACGATTTTAGTAATCCCGAAAATCAGTTACGTCAAAGTTCTTTTTCAACAGGAGTAATTGATATGTCTGCATTAGTTGAATTTAATTTTATGTCGTATGCAAGTTCTGGTTTTATTAAAAAAAATGACGAACGTTTTACTCCATTTGTATTTCTTGGTATTGGTGGAAGTTATATATTTAATTCTTCGGGGTTTTCAAATCCCATTACAATTCCTTTTGGATTAGGAATTAAATATAATATCTTTGACCGCTTTACTTTAGGATTAGAATGGAGCTTTCATAAAACTTTTAACGATGAAATAGACGGAGTGATTACTATTCAGGATTCTGAAAATACTCCTGTAATTCATAACGACGATTGGTATTCATTATGTGGAATATCATTATGTTATAAAATTTTTAAAGAAGCAATCGATTGTCCGACATATAAATAGGCATGTAATGAATTTGAAAGAAAAAATAGATAGGACAAAGATGCCAAGACACATCGCAATAATTATGGATGGTAATGGCAGATGGGCTCAAAAAAAAGGAAATCAACGAATTTTTGGACATAAAAATGGTGTTAAAGCTGTTCAGGAAGTTGTTGAAGGAGCTGGTGAAGTTGGTGTAGAATACCTAACACTTTATGCATTTTCTACCGAAAACTGGGGGCGCCCAAAACTCGAAATAGATGCCCTTATGACTTTATTAGTTTCAACAATTAATTCCGAAACTGAAACACTTTTAAAAAATAATGTACGTTTATTGACTATTGGTAATACAAGCGGATTACCAAATAATGTTCAGCAAAACTTAAAAGAAATAATTGAAAAAACATCAAAAAATACAGGATTAACATTAATTTTGGCGCTTAATTATAGTGCACGTTGGGAAATTTTAAATGCTGTTAAAACTATTGTTACAGATTCGAAAAAATCAACTTTTAATATTGATGATATTGATTCTGAATATTTTGAAAAGCATTTAAATACATCAGGGATACCTGATCCTGACCTGTTAATCAGAACAAGTGGTGAATATAGAATAAGTAATTTTTTAGTTTGGCAAATAGCATATACCGAATTGTATTTTACTCAAGTGTTATGGCCCGATTTTAGGAAAAACGACTTGTTTGATGCAATTATTGATTTCCAGAACCGAGAACGTAGATTTGGAAAAACAAGTGACCAGTTAAAAGACCGTTAAATATTAATATCTTTAAATAGAATGCGAAGAAAGCTCTTATTAAGTTTCATGATTTTAGTTGCAGGATTACAATTATCAGCACAAGAAGAAACAGATTACTCATCAATGAGTGTTATTGATTATAGAAAACCTCAAAATTATATTATTAAAGATATTACTGTTTCAGGTATAAAATATCTCGATAAAAATATACTTGTAACATTATCTGGTTTAACAGTTAACAGACAAATATCGGTACCCGGCGAAGATATTACTAGATCAATTGAAAAATTATGGAATCAGGGTCTTTTTTCAGATGTTAAGATTTTAACAACTGATATTCAGGGTGATAGTATTTCTTTAGAAATTTTTCTACAGGAAAGATATAGATTATCAGATTTCGAAATTATTGGTTTGAAGAAAAGTCAGGAAAAAGACCTACGTGAAGCTCTTGAATTAAAACGTGGAGTTCAGGTTACCGAAAACACATTAAATAATGCTAAGAGAACCATAAACGATTATTTGTTTAAAAAGAAGTATTTATTTGCAAAGGTTGATATTGTTCAATCAGACGATACTGTTTCGAAAACAAACAACGTTATGCTTAAAGTATTGATTGATAAAGGGAAAAAAGTTAAGATTAAAGAAATTAATTTCGTTGGCAATGAGGTTTTTACTGATGCCAAACTCCGTCGTAAGATGAAAGCAACAAAACGAAGAGATATTAATATTTTTAAAGGATCAAAATATATTGAAAGTGATTACAAAGATGATAAAAATCTTGTTGTAACAGCATACAATGAAAAAGGATATCGCGATGCAGAAATAGTAAGTGATAGTATTTATAAAATTAGTGATAAACGAATTGGAATTAAAATAAATATTTTCGAAGGCAAACAGTATTTTTTCAGAAACATAGAATGGGTTGGTAATACTAAATATTCTTCTTCAGTTTTAGATGCATCACTAAAAATTAAAAAAGGTGATGCTTATGATACTGAAATGCTTACAAAAAGGTTGAATGTTGATGAAGATGCAGTAAGTAATTTATATCTTGATAATGGTTATCTATTTTTTAATGTAAATCCTACAATTCAAAAAATTGATGGCGATTCTATTGATCTTCAAATGAGATTATACGAAGGAAAGAGAGTTCGTTTAAACAATATAATTATTAAAGGTAACGATAAAACGAACGAACATGTAATTCGTAGAGAATTAAGAACAAAACCTGGTGAATTATTCAGTAAATCTGAAATTATGCGTTCGCAACGTGAAATTGCTCAGCTTGGTCATTTCGACCCTGAACAATTCGGAATAGAACCAATAAACATTAATCAATCTGAAGGAACAGTTGATCTGGAATATACATTGGTTGAAAAATCAAACGATCAGCTGGAAATAGCAGGAGGATGGGGTGCTAATATGTTTATCGGTACAATAGGATTACGTTTTAGTAATTTTTCAATAAAACGAATTCTTAAAAAAGATTCTTGGCGACCAATTCCCTCCGGCGATGGACAAACACTTAGTTTAAGAGTTCAAACAAATGGTGAATATTACTCATCATACAGTGTTAGTTTAATGGAACCTTGGTTTGGTGGAAAAAAACCTAATGCGTTTTCTGTTTCTTTTTATCATACAACACGAAAAAGTTCAAGCTCAAGCTATTTTGGAGAAGTTGGCGATGAATATATTAAAATTACTGGTGCATCAGTTGGTTTAGGACAAAGATTAAAATGGCCAGATGATTATTTTACAATCTCTAATTCATTAAACTATCAATTATATAGATTAAACGATTGGAGTGGTTTTATTATGAGTAATGGAAGAGCAAATAACTTTAGTTTTGAATCTACAATTGCTAGAAGTTCAATCGATTGGCCAATTTATCCACGAAGAGGTTCTACATTCTCTTTAAGTATACAGATAACTCCTCCTTACTCATTATTTAAGGATGATAATTGGTGGGTACTTAGTGATGAAGCCAAAACGAATATCGAAGATGATTTAATCGAAGAAAATGGTGACTCTTGGACAGAACTAACAGCTTCAGAACAAGCATTAATTTTGCAAAACAATTATGATGATAATGAAAGTCAAGAAAAATTCAAATGGCTCGAATATCATAAATGGACTTATAAAGGTGCTTGGTACTTAAAAGTATGGAAAGATTTAGTACTTGCTGCAAATACTGAATTTGGTTATCTTGGATATTTTGATAAAAATGTAGGAGCTGCTCCATTTGGCAAATTTGTTTTAGGTGGAGATGGTTTATCGGGATATAATATGTACGATGAAGATTATATTGGACTAAGAGGTTATGAAAATGGAACATTAACTCCTTACAACAGTAGTGGACAGAAAGCTGGTAATGTATATGAAAAAATAAATTTTGAATTGCGTTACCCAATATCTCTCAAACCACAGGCAGTGGTATATGTACTTGCATTTGTTGAAGCAGGTAATGCATGGGAAAGTATCGATACGTTTAATCCATTTAAAGTAAAACGATCGGCAGGTATTGGTTTAAGAGCATTTTTACCAATGTTTGGATTACTTGGTGTTGACTGGGGATACGGATTTGACGACATTCCAGGAAAACCTGACGTTAACGGAAGTCAGTTTCACTTTGTTATCGGACAACAATTTTAAAACTAAATGCCATGAAGAAAGTAGCTTTAATAATTACCTTTCTATTATTAGTAGTACAATCATATTCGCAAAAGATTGCATATGTTGATACCGAATACATATTGAGTAAAATTCCTGCGTATAAAGCTGCTCAGGATAAATTAAATCAACTTTCAAAAGAATGGCAAAAAGAAATTGAAATTGAATATGCCGAAGTTGATAAATTATATAAGGATTTTCAAACAGAGAAAATTCTTTTAACTGACGAAATGAAAACAAATAGGGAGAAAGAACTTGTTATGAGAGAAAAATCAGTTAAAGAATTACAAAAAAAATACTTCGGACAAGAGGGAATGTTGTTTAAAAAAAGGATTGAATTAATAAAACCTCTTCAGGATGAAATATTCAATGCAATTAAGACAATGGCAGAAACAGGAAATTATGGTATTGTTTTTGATACATCGGGTGGAGCAACAATACTATATACTGATCCGAAACACGATAAGAGTGATGAAATTTTAGAAAAATTAGGGTATAAAAATTAATTTATTAAATTTGTTAATTATTAAAAAAAAAATCGAAGAAATATGAAAAAGTTTTTAGGATTATTTTTAGTTGGTATATTTATTACAACTACTGGTTTATATGCACAAAAGACCGATTTAAAATTCGGACATATTAATTCAAATGAATTATTAAGTCTTATGCCTGAACGTGCAACTGCTACCACAGATTTACAAGCTTATGGACAAATGCTTCAAAAAGAAATGGAAGCTATGCAAACAGAGTATCAGACAAAAGTAAATGCATACGTTGAAAAACAAGCAACTTATTCTGATTTGGTTAAAAAATCAAAGGAAACTGAAATTCAGGAAATGCAACGTAGAATTCAGGATTTTCAAGCAACAGCTCAACAAGATTTTCAACAAAAAGAAACTGAACTTATGCAACCTATAATTGACAAAGCTCAGGCAGCAATAGAAAAAGTAGGTAAAGAAAATGGATTTATTTACATTTTTGACTTAAGCAATGGTTCTGTAGCATATTTTTCTGCTCAAAGCATTGACATTTTACCTTTAGTAAAAAAAGAATTAGGTATTGTAACTCAATAAATATCTTTTATAGAAATAAAAGACCATCTTTTTTAAAAAGATGGTCTTTTTTATAAATAGTTATGAATAACAGACCGATAGGAATATTTGATTCAGGTGTTGGAGGATTATCCGTTTGGCGTGAGTTGATTAAAACTTTGCCAAATGAGTCTGTCATATATTACGCAGATACTGCAAATTGCCCTTATGGTCCAAAATCACAATCTGAAATAATATGTATTGTCGATAAAGTTGTTCGGTTTCTTTTGTCGAAAAATGTTAAACTAATTGTAGTTGCATGTAATACAGCTACAGCTGCCGCAATTGATTATCTCAGATCAACATATCCAGTACCTTTTATTGGTATGGAACCGGCAGTTAAGCCTGCAGCATTAAATTCAAAAACTAAAAGCATTGCAGTTTTAGCTACCGAAGGTACTTTTAATGGTAAATTGTATTTAGAAACCAGTCAAAGATTTGCTTCCGATGTTGATTTACATATTAAAATTGGTGATAAATTGGTCGATATTGTAGAAAAAAATAAAATTAACGAAGCAGAAACAGAAATTCACCTTAGAGAGCTTATGGCTCCTTTGATTCAAAAAAATATTGATCATCTAGTATTAGGATGTACACACTATCCTTTTTTAACAGATGTATTAAAAAAAGTGCTTCCGGAAAATGTAAATATTATTGATCCAGCACCTGCAGTTGTTAAACAAACAGCTAAAATACTTTCAGATACTAATTTGCAAAATAGTTTAAATGAAAAACCTGAATATGAATTTTATTCATCAGGAGATTCTAGGGTTTTGAAATCATTTGTTTTAAAAATTACAAATAAAGAATTTTCTGTTAAATCTATTTAAATCAAGATTTTTCATCATACCATTTCGAGTACATCAAATAATTATTTGCAATTTTCTCAATCATTTCTTTGGTTTGATGAATATCTATCGATTTAATTCTTTTTGCGGGAACTCCTCCATAAATACTCCCGGGTTCAACAATTGTGCTATCCAATACCAATGCCCCTGCTGCAATAATTGAGTTTTCACCAATAACTGCATGATCCATAACTATTGCACCCATTCCAATTAAAACATTGTTGTGTATAGTGGCACCGTGAATTATAACATTATGACCTATTGAAACATTATCTCCAATATTTATTTTTGATTTTTCGTACAAGCAATGCAAAACTGCCCCATCTTGAATATTTACTTTATTTCCGATAGATATTGAATTAACATCACCCCTGATTACTGTATTAAACCACACACTACAATCGTCACCCATTATTACATCACCAACAATAGTTGAATTATCTGCTAAAAAGCAATTTGTTCCAAATTTGGGAGTAAATCCTCTTATTGATTTTATTAAAGCCATTTTTTAAAAATTAATGAATAGCAATCATTTTAAAACTGAGAAAAATCATATTTGAAAAATATAAAATTATATGAAAAATAAGGATTAATTAATTTACAATGATTAATTTTGTGCCAATATTAGAAAAAAGTTTAATTATAAGGATTAAATTAATAAAAAAATACTAGCGAATGCATATAAAATGGTATGTCTGTTTTGTATGCATTTAAAATTTAAAAAAACCTGTTATTAATAATTACTAAATTAAAATTTATTATGGGTAAAAAAGCAGAAGCCATTGAAAGAGATGAAGTGGTTATCCGATTTTCGGGTGATTCTGGCGATGGTATGCAACTTACTGGTACATTGTTCTCCGATGCATCTGCATTATTTGGGAATAGTGTAAGCACATTTCCAGATTATCCTTCGGAGATACGAGCTCCTCAGGGTACAGTTGCTGGTGTTTCCGGTTTTCAAGTAAACATTGGAAGTTCAAAGGTATACACTCCTGGCGACTACTGTGATGTGTTAATAGCAATGAATCCAGCAGCACTTAAAGCAAATGCAAAATGGGTAAAACCTGGAGGAATGATTATTGTTGATAGCGATACCTTCAATGAAAAAGGACTTCTGCGTGCTGGTTTCAAAACTGATAATGCAGTTGAAGAGCTTAAAATAGAAGATTATAAGGTAATTTTTGCAAACATTACTGAATTGACAAAGGAAAGTTTAAAAGACTCAGGCCTTGATAACAAGAGTGTTTTGCGAAGTAAAAATATGTTTGCTCTTGGTATGGTTTATTATATTTTCTCCCGTCCATTAAATTTTACGGAGAAGTATTTTGAAACGAAGTTTAAGAAAAAACCGGAAATTGTTGAGGCCAACAAAAAGGTTCTTCGCGATGGTTTTAACTATGCTGCAAATATTCAGGCAATTCCTAATACGTATCAAATTCCTGCTGCGACAACTACACCTAAAGGAATTTATCGAAATATTAATGGGAATACTGCTGCTGCATGGGGCTTAATTGCTGCTTCAGAGAAATCAGGTTTGCCACTTTTTTGTGGTTCATATCCTATTACTCCCGCAACTGAAATCTTAATCGAACTTGCAAAACGTAAAGATCTTGGTGTAAAAACCTTACAGGTTGAAGATGAGATTGCCGGTATTTGTACTGCAATCGGTGCTTCTTTTGCTGGAAATTTTGCAGTAACAACTACATCAGGCCCAGGTCTTTCACTTAAGAGTGAAGCAATGGGTTTAGCAGTAATTACTGAATTACCTTTAGTTATTATAAACGTTCAGCGTGGTGGCCCTTCTACAGGATTACCAACTAAAACTGAACAATCTGATCTTTTCCAGGTATTATATGGTCGCAATGGAGAATGTCCATTGATAGTTATTGCTGCAAGTACACCAGGTAATTGTTTTGATTATGCTTTT
>MENE01000042.1:0-8169 GCA_001769005.1 Bacteroidetes bacterium GWA2_31_9b
GTGGGCTGAGTCCACAGTTGAAGGGGCTGTAGGTAATACAGATTATCCTTCAAAACGCAATAGTTCCGGCTTTTCTGCTAAAGCGGTTGGTTTTCGAGACCTTGGAGGTGTATTTGGAAGTATAAATAGTCAAACATTCTGGTGGACATCTACCGAGTATAATACAACTGCTGCTAATACACGTTATATGAACTATGATTTAATCATCTTAAATGAAACCTCTCATGATAAGAAATTGGGATTATCAGTTCGATGTATAAAAGATTAATTTTAAAAACAACGAACCGCCAACATTAGAGTTCTTTTAAAAGTTCTATTTTTTTTGAATTTATTTTAGCCAGTGAATATTCGGCAAAAGTTTTTTTTTGACAATTATTGATTTATTCATAAATTATGAATTATTTTATACAATAACAGATAGAATAAATGAATTATTCAGACACTGAAATAATTGAACGAATCAGGAAAGGCGACCTGAAACTATTTGAAGATATGTTTAGAGCATATTACAAGCAACTATGCATTTTTGCTCATAAATATCTTAACAGTATGGATTCTGCTGAAGAAGTTGTTCAGGACATTTTTTATCAGATTTGGAAAAAAAGAAATGAACTAAATATTAAAACATCGTTAAAATCATATCTGTATACATCTGTTAAGAATAACTGTTTACAACAAATACGTGTTCATAAACTCGATTTAAAATACGAAAATTATTATAAAATGCATTATTCAGATGAAAGTAGGGATCCTGCAGAAGAATTGAGAGCAAAAGAGTTAAATGAAACAATTAATAAAGCTTTAAATGCACTTCCTATTAAATGCAGACAGGTTTTTGAAATGAGTAGATACGATGGTTTAAAATACCATGAAATAGCTGATAAATTATCCATATCGATAAAAACAGTAGAAGCAAATATGGGTAAAGCATTAAAACACTTCAGAGTGTATCTGAAAGAATATGCAGAAGCATTTTAATGTAAAGAAAGGAGCAGATTATGAAAACAACTGAGCATAATGAAAAATGGAATCTCATTGCAAAACATCTTGCTAATGAATGTTCCGAAATTGAAAATATTGAGTTGAATAACTGGATAAACGAGAATATTGAAAATGAAATTGAGTTTTCAGAGATTAAAAACGATTGGGAGATTTTAAATTTAAATAATACTATGAAAGAGATTAATGTTGATAATGCCTGGGATAAGCTTAAAAATAGAATTGAAGAGGATAAGAATATAATCACAATGAATGATAAAAGAACAGAGTTTCGTTTACCTGTGTACATGAAATATGCTGCATTCTTTATTATGTTATTAGGTATTGGGTTTTTAACTTCAAAAGTATATAAGAATGTAGTAAGTGGAAAAATGTTAGAATATGTAGCTTCAAATAATTCTGTAAACGAAATTGTTCTGAATGATGGTACAAAGGTATATTTTAATAACAATAGTAAATTATCCTATCCTGCTCAGTTTAGTTCGGATGCTCGAAAAGTAAAGCTCACAGGAGAAGCATTTTTTGATGTTGCAAAGAATCCTGATAAACCATTTATTATTGAAGTGCAAAACACAGACATAAAAGTACTTGGAACATCTTTTAACGTAAATTCAAATTTGCCCGATCATCAGGTGGAAGTTTTTGTTGAAACAGGAATTGTTCAGGTAACTAAAAAGAATGGTGAGGAAAAAAGTGTTGTAATATATCCGGGTGATAAAGTAACTGTAACCAAAAATCAAATAAATCAGACTAAAAATTCCGATGAGAATATCATTGCCTGGAAAACGAAAACTTTAGTTTTTAAAGAAGAGAGTCTTAAAAATGTAATTCATGATTTGAATAAGGTTTACAATTCTAATATTAGCTGTAACGACCAGTCAATATTAGATTTACGATTCACATCAACATTTAAAAACCAGGATATCGATTCCATATTATCTATTATTTGTTTAGCATTTGATTTAAAAATTGAAGAACTTGATAATCAGATAACAATTGTATCCAATACAAACTAGCTTACAACTATTTAATGATTAAAATATTAAAATACAGATATTTAGTTAAGTTCACATTAAGTGTAATTGTATTAAATATCTGCATTTCATCTTTATATTCTCAATCAACTGTTCTTTATAAAAAAATAGCATTTAAAACTAAAAACAAACCGCTATATACTGTTTTAAACGAAATTAGCTCTCAAATAGGATATGATTTTTCGTATAACGCCGATTTGATATCATCGAATCAAAATATAAAAATTGATACTGATTCAACAGAGCTTTTTCATGTTCTTGATTTGATTTTAAATGATACTTCGCTGACATACAATATAATAGAAAAACAAATTGTAATTCATAAGAAAAATTCATTAAGAAAAATCTCAAGTATATCACAAAACATTAACAATCAAAGCACAATTCATGTGCACGGTAAAATTATTGATAAAGAAAGCTATGAACCATTGCCTTTTGCAAATATTTCATTATTTGGAAAAAGTATTGGAACTATTTCAAATGAGCAAGGTGAATTTTCATTAAAAATTCCAATAAATTTAATCGATGAAAATATTGTATTTGCTTATATAGGTTATAAAAACTCGTTATTCCCGTTAAAAGACCTTGATTTATCAAATAATATAATTTATCTCGAAAAAGCTTCTATACCTATAAAGGAAGTAATTATCAGAAGCAATGACCCTGAAATACTTATTAAAGGTGCCATGGAAAGAGTTGAAGAGAATTACTTTACTCAACCATATATTATGACAACTTTTTATCGTGAGTTTGTTATTAAAAACAAACAATATATGTCAATAATGGAATCTTTATTAACTATTTATAAAAGTCCATACGAGGGATTATATTCTGATCAGATAAAAATGATAAAAAGTCGAAAGAATTTGAATTACTCCGATAGTGATACATTTTTATTAAAATTAAAAGGAGGTTTGTATGCAAGCCTTTATCTTGATATAATTAAAAATCCTACTAATTTTTTAATTGAAGAAAATTTCAATTCCTATACCTATACATTAGTTGATATTGTGAACTATGATAATAGTTCATCGTATGTTATTCATTTTAAACCTAAGTATTATCTTGAAGATAAATCATTTTGCGGGAATATTTATATCGATACAGAAAATCTAACAATAAAATATGTAGATTTTTATATTGAACCAGAAGCAATTGAACAGTTAGCTCATGAACTTGTAGTTAAAAAGAGTATGAAAACTAGAGTTAAACCAGTTTCAGTTCACTATTGGGTTAGTTTTAGACAAATAAATGGAGTTCATTTTTTAAATCTGGTTCGTGGGGAGCTTGATTTTAAAGTAAAAAAACATAGGCAACTATTTTCTTCCGACTTTAAAACTACTTTTGAATTTGCAGTAAATGATGTTGATACATTAAATATCGATCGTTTTAAAAGAAACGAAACTATTGAGACAAATTCAATATTTATAGATAAGAATTTCGAATATGACTATTCATTTTGGGGTGATTACAACTATATTTCACCTGATGAAACCCTCGAAGAAGCACTTGTAAGAATATCCAAAAAACTACAGGAGCTTGAAGTAGAATAAAAAAAGCAGCCCCAAAGAGCTGCTAATATAATTTATTCTTATTCAGTAATATTATTTTTTCTGATAAGCTCTAATCCAATCTACTTCCATATTACAAGGTAAATTAGCCTGAATACCATCAATAGCAATTCCTGAACTTAATAACAGATACATTGGTTCTTGTGGAAGTCCTTCGGTTTGTTCAAATACTGAAACATCGTTAATTTTCCATATTAATTTTTCAGGAGTCCATTCTAATGTATAAATAAAATAATTGGATGAGAAATCAGGACCGGAAATGGATGAATGGTTTTTCTTAATCTCTTTTTCATTCGTTGGATTTCCCCAATAATTAGCAATACTTAACTTGCTTTTTGATTTTTTATCGTATTTAAATACGTCAATTTCAGGGGTAATTTTTTCACCAAGCATCCAAAAGGCATGATGAACCGGATAGGAGTGATTCACTTTGATTTTTGCTTTAAAAATGCCGTATTTTTGTCTGAAACTCTGCCCTGAATTTATTAAACCTGAAGTATAATCGAAATCTTTTGGACTAAATCCAATTAGTGGATGCCAGGCTTTGCCTCTAACTTTTTCTGATTTAGTTGTAATTCGTAATACGCTTTCTTTTACTTCAATATTTTTGTCAGTAAAAAATTGCTTTTCATTTGCCTGAACGTAATTGTCGTTAAGAACAGTTTTTCCATAATAATAACCGGTAAGCCATTTATCCTGATCAAGTTTGCTTCCTGTGAAATCATCTTCAAATGTTAGTTCCCACTTGTTTATTTCGTCAAATTTATTTGATTTCTCTACTTTAAAAAACCATTTAATCTTATCACTTTTCTTTAGCTGAATATAGTCTTGTTGTTTCTTATATTCATCTGAAATTTTAAATTTATCTTTTATAAGCAGATGTTTTTTACTTTCCTTAAATTCGTCCGATTGAATATATTTTTCAAGCTCTTCATATTTAACAATCTCTTGTGAACCATCTAATTCAGTGAAAATAGCAAGTTTTTCAGATTTTTTAAATTTGAAATATTGCTTAATCTCAGAAGAGTTTTTTAATTTTTTATATTCCTGAAGCTTTTTATATTCTTCGGTATTTTCAAATTTCAGATTTTTTACTTCTTGAACAGAAGCCTTAAATTCATTTGATAGGATTTCTTTTTCCAGTTCTAAATATGCATTAACCTCTTTAGAATCATCAATTGCTAAATAGTTTTTATATTTTTCTGAATTCACGAATTTTAAATGATTAACAATTTTAGAAGATTTTGAAAGCTTTTTATATTCATTATATTGGTCGTACTCACTTTGTATTTCTTTATTTCCTGATTTTATTTCCTTTTTTAAAGTTTCAAAATCAAATGATTTATATTGTTTCTCTAGTTCAAAATAGCTCGAAAGTTCTTTCGAACCTTCAAAATTGGTATAATCAGCAAGTTCTTTTGACTTTTTTAATGCAAAAAACCACTTGTATTTTTTATTAAGCTCTTTGTACTTATCTTGCTTATCTTTAATCTCTTTTGATTTTTCAATTTTTTGCTGAACAATTGATTTTTTAAATTCATTAAATTCTTCTGAAGTAAAGAAAGTATCTAACTCTTCATAATTGGCAAGCTTATCAGAAGTAGAAAACTCATTATATTGAATTAATTCTTTAGAATCTTTAACCTGATAATAGGTTTTGATCTTTTTTGATTTTTTAAGCTGATTGTATTCCTTCTCTTTCTTGAACTCTTCTGAATTATTGTATTTTACCGAATTTATTTCTTTTTTCGTTTTTTCAAATTCAGGAGAATTGATATAAGAATCAAGTTCTTTGTAACGAGCCAATTCATCAGAATCTTTATATTCGTTAAAATCATCTAATTCTTTTCTAAGTTTGTTTTCATTATCTTCCAGAACAGAAGTTTTGGGAATCATACCCATACTTGAAAATATCGAAAATTTCGATTTTAATAAAATATTGCTCATAATTTGGATTCTTTAGTTCATGCCAAAGGTTAAAGATAAAAAAAAAACATCAGATGAATTTATTTTTTTGAAAATTGTTGTATAATAATAAAACAAAAACGGATTGACATTTATTGTCAATCCGTTAAATTAATGTGATCTATTGTTAATTAATGTGTTTTAAGGCTTCTTCTGTAGCTTCAATCATTGGTTTAATTGATATACTCTCGCCAACAGCTTTCTGCATCCATGCATCAGGTGTAAGTCGTCCAATGCTCCAGATGCGATCAACTTCAGAAGGGAAGTTTTTACCTGCAATATAGTTTTCAATTTGGAAATCAATTAGATGACCGAAAGAATAGTTCGCCAAATAAAGAGGATTACTAATCATGTGGGTATAAATTGCTAAAATTGGTTCATCTTTAACTCCATATATTTCAGCATAATATTTATTCCAAACTTCTTTAGATATTCGAATAACTGCTTCTTTTAACTGAGTAGCTGTTGCATCAGGATTCTCATATAACCATTTCCAAACGTTCATATCAACCATTGAAACACCCATTATTTCAAATACTTGCCAATACAAATCAATAGTTTCAAAATAGGCTTTATCGGGATTTGGATCGTTAATACCTAATAATTGCAAATCGCGTTTTTGGAAAATAAAAGCAGTAGCTTCTGTAAACGCTGTATTTGGAACACCATTCAGCATATAATACTCAACATCGTTTAATGAAATTGTTTGTTCTACATTGTGTCCAAACTCATGAATAGCAATATTATATCCTTTATAATTCATTCCTTTTCCTGAAATACGGGTTCTAAGGTGAGCTTTTTCTGATTTCATTTGTGCACCCCAGGCATGGCCAGAACCGCGAGCTGGATCAACAGAAATTTTTGATGCTAATAATTCTGCACGTTCTTTCGACCAACCTAATTTTACTAAAATTTCATCTAAATCTGCTTCAAGAGCTTTTGCATTTGGATATTTCTTTTCTGTAATAGCATTCAGACTTTCTTCAGAAATTGAACTTCGGGCTTTAAATCCATCATACCAAATATCATAAGGACGAAGATCTCTACCAAGTCGTTTACTAATTAGTTGACCAACTTGTTTTGCGACCGGTGATGAAAGATATTGATCAAATAATTTTTCAACTTCTTCCTGAGGTATTTCTTTTTCGCCTGAAAAACTTCTTTTTATAAATGTATTATAATCAGTATAATAAGAATCTGTAGCTTTTAATGCTTTGAAATTATTAATAATCTGCTGATAACGTGTATCAGGCTCTGAAGCCAGTTGAATTTCTGTACCATTTTCAAAAACTTTGTTTGTTATTGGATTCCAGTCGTAAGCACCTGAATTAATTACTTTTTCAGGAATTGATTGACCAATAATATGTTTCATTACGGTATAAATCATATCCTGTTTTTCTAAACCAACTTCTTTATTTGCATAGTTCGATTTTATCTCATCACGCAAGTTCCAATGTGATAATAAAACCATATCCTCAGGAAATAATTTTTCTCCTTTACCATTTAATAAATGACCCATGTAAATATTATATTCTGAAATATAGATATCTGCATCAGTTGCAGCCTGAGAAATTGCTTGTGAAAGATTAGCCGGTACACGTGCAGTAAAAACATCACCTAAACGTGCAAAAGCCCATTGAAGATTTGTCCAGTTTTTACCTAACTCATTCTTTTCATCAAGTGAAAAAGGTGGATAATTAAGTGCAATAACAAAAGCAATTTTATTAGCATAAAAATCATCGGCAAAATGTGCACTTGGACTATAGGCCGCAAACATTGCATCAATATTATGATATGGACCATTTTCGAGATGCATGTTTTCGTTCATATCAAGCATTATTTTATTTCCGTGACCCCAAAGTGATTCAAAATTCTTTGAAATTTTTTCGAAAATAATTTGTTTCTCTGCATTATCAATAATATAATTTTCAGTACAGAAAACTTCAAATTCACTTTCAGAACCATCAGATGCACGCCATAAAGAAGCTGCATGAGCAACACCACGTTCAATTAAATCTTTGTTTTCAATTCCGGCTTTTGCAATCAATGCATTCTGCACTTTTTTAACAGTTTGTTCTGTAATATTCTTCATATCAGCAGTTTGTTTTACCTCTTGTTTATTTGTACACTGAGTAAATAACAAAAGTGTAATAGATAATAAGATTACTAGTTTTTTTCTCATCATATCATTAAAATTATTAGTTAATTTTTATTTTTAAGATTTTACAATAATACAATTTATTAAAATTCATTTATTTGATTTGAATCGAAAATCTTTCCAATAGGATATAAATTTAATTGTTGATCCCAGTATGGTGTTCTTTCAAAGAACCAAAATAGTTTTGTATACTGATTATTATAATATTCTGGATTTTCTGCAACGGCTTTATCATATTCAATTTTTAAATCGGGATTTTTAGCAATCATTTCTCTGGCCATTTTTTCCATAACATATGTTTCAACATATTCTTTACGTTCAAAAATAGGATTAAAAAATCCCCATCTTACATAAGAATCCGGAGCAATTGGTTCGAGCAAGTGAGCTATAATTAAAGCTGTTCTTTGGTTCATTTCTACAACAACAGAACCTGCGGGGAATT
>MENE01000042.1:8197-9307 GCA_001769005.1 Bacteroidetes bacterium GWA2_31_9b
ATTCCATGCAAGGCTAAACGCTCAATTACCTGTGTCCATTCTACAGGAATGATATAAGCTTCTGGAAGTTTAACCTTATCAACAGCTTTCTGTTTTTCAAATGATACAATATCAAATTCTTTAGGTTCTTTACCATAAATGAACCACAAATCTCCTGTTAAATCACTTTTAACAATATCATAATCAATACCTTTAAATTTAACTATTGAACTATCGGCTGATGTTTTATAACTAACTATCAGCTCTTTATTTCTAAATTCCTTAGAAGCAACTTCTTTATCAGCATTCGAATTTATTTGGATTAGTTTTTCAAAATCAGTATTCATTATTTCTAATGAATGTCTAACCATATGATAAACAGCATCAACTCTGGTTTTATAATCTTTTAACATATGAGTTTCAATAAGCAACCCTGGTCGGTTTTGAATTGATGAATAACCAGTAGAATAACGGGGAGGAGCAATTCCTTGTATTAATCCACTTTTTGGATTGTGCCATTCACGGAAAGACACATAAGGAAACATTAGCACATTGTCTTTTTTAAGCAGTTCTTCAACTTCTAAAAGATACTTTTTTTGCCAGTCGGTATGAGCTTTATTCATATTACCTAATATTTGCATACCATAAGTAATCGTATATTGGTAATCGGCTCCATCAGTTGTATGAACATCAATAAAAAAATCGGGTAACCAATTGCTATACATTTTAAGCCAGTACTGCATTTCAGGAGCATCAGCTTTAGTAAAATCACGATTGAGATTTAAATTTTGAGCGGTTGTTCGCCATCCCATTTCTTTTGGTCCATTCTGATTTATTCTGTTGTATGCACTAAATCGCTCATGGCCATCAACATTAAATATTGGAATAAACAGTATAGTTACATGATTGAGTAATTCGGGATATTTTTTATTTATAACAATATCACGAATTAACATGAGTCCAGCATCTTTTCCTTCTGATTCTCCAGCATGAATACAGGCTTCAATAAGCAATACAGCATTTCCGGATTTTCGAACACTCTCGGGTGTAAAGTTTTGGTTCTTATCAACTATAATAATAGGTAAATCTCTTCCTTGGGGGCTCTTTCCAAAGGAAGAATACTTTATTAAA
>MENE01000042.1:9343-16741 GCA_001769005.1 Bacteroidetes bacterium GWA2_31_9b
GCTTTTTCATATGAATAAAATTAAAAACTTTGCATTTTTTGGACTCTCTAAAATATGCAAAGTTTAATTACAAAAAAACGAATTTATAAAAGGTGATTAATCTTAGTATTTTATATTTTTCCCTATTGTACCTCTCAATCGCTTAAAAAAACTTTCACGCTCTTCAATAGAAACAAAATCTTTAACAAAAGCTTCTTCAGCCATAATCTGTATATCAGGGATATTAACTGAATCTAAAAATTCAAAAGAAAAAGGAATAAAGTCAATGTCGACTTTCATTCGTTTTGATGATCTTTTCATAAAACGTGACTGCACAGGATCGGTTGCTAATGCTATTTTCTTAAATCCCAATTTTTCAGCAATTTTGAATGAATAATAAACATTCTCAACACTATGTTCAGCATTTGTTTCTACGAATATTCGATCCTCAGGAATACCAAATCCTATTGCATACAACGACATGATTTTAGCTTCAATATATGGCGTATAAACAGCAGATCCTGAGTAAATTATATTTTTTGTAATTCCTTTTGAGTATAGGTAATATGACCAATAAATCCTCCCAATTAATATTTTACTCATATTAGGATCATTAAATGGAACACCCGGAACAATAATCACATCATAAATAAAATTCTCAGTTTCTTTGGTTTTATTTACTTTTGGATCATTTGAATATAAGTTTCCCGAAGTTGTTAATACTATTGATATAATTATGAATAGTAAAAATTTATTTTTGTGGGTTTTCATATTTTTCTTATTTTTATATATAACAAAAAAAATAGTCTTATTGTTTAGAATATTTAAAAATATTTTAAACAACAAGAATTATTGAAACACAAATAATCTTGATAGTGATTTTTTATTTATTTTCGTAATTCAAAACAATAAAACAGATACTTATGAAACCTATTAAATCTTTATTACCATTATCTATTTGGTTAATGCGTATAGGTCTGCTCATGTTTGCTTATACTCAGTATTTTGAAACGATTAAGGATTTCAATTATGAGAGTTTGACCTTTTATATAGCTTTATTATTCTGTATTTTCAGCGTTCTTATTTTTATTACAGGATTTGTAGAGAAACCAACAATAACTGTAATTTCGGGTTTAGTGCTTGCAATAATATCAGTTTATAACTTGGTAAAGTTATTTGAAGGAGGAGTTTCTCAAACTATGTCGATATTTATATTAATTTCAGGTGTTGCATTTTATTTTCTTGCAAATCCTGCATCTAAGTAAATTTCTTACCTTTTTTTATAATAAGATGATATTGTAAAACATATTTGTTTTACAATATTTTCATTTATTTTTAACCTACTAAAAATTAAGGTAATGAAAAATGTGCTCTGTATTTATTATTCTCAATCAGGTCAGTTAACAGAAATAGTTAAGAATTTTGCTAAACCTTTTGAAAATTCAACTGATTATTCAGTTACTTATGCAAATATTGAACCTTTGCATGACTTTGGTTTTCCATGGAAAGGGTATGACTTTTTTGATGCATTTCCAGAATCAGTAAATAAAATCCCTTGTGAAATTAAGCCTTTGAATATTCAAAATGAAGATTATGACTTAATTATTTTTGCTTATTCTGTATGGTATATGTCACCAACAATACCATCAAATTCATTTTTACTATCGGAACAGGCTAAACGAATTTTCAAAAATAAACCTGTAATTACTTTACTAGGTGTTAGAAACATGTGGGTAGTAGCTCAGGAATATGTAAAAGAAAGAATTCTTGAATTAGGAGGTATTCTTGTTGGTAATATTGTATTACGCGATAAAGCTGAAAATTTAACCGGAATTGTTACAATTTCGTATTTTGTATTTACTGGCAAGAAAGATCGTTTTTTAGGATTTTTCCCAAAGCCAGGTATTTCTGAACAAGATATTACCGGGGTAAAATTATTTGGTGAGATTGTTAAAACGAATTTTAATAACAATAGTTTAGAGAAATTACAGGACGAATTAGTTAAAGCCAAAGCGGTTAAAGTAAAGCCATACCTTTGTACTGTTGAAAGAATGGCATTTAAACGTGTTTTTAAAAAATGGGCAAACTTTATGTTAAAAAAAGGTGGGGCTGGTGATCCTGCTCGTAGAACAAGGGTTAAAATGTTTATATTTTATTTCCCAGTTGCTATTTTGTTAATTGCCCCAATAGAATACATTTTTTTTATTATTTTTGCCCCGTTCAGAATAAACACTATTAAAAAAGAAATAAAATATTATTCAGGAATTAAATTGAATTCAAATATTTAGAAGAAAATTAAATATGCCAAATCAAGTATACATAACAAACATTGCTAAATTTATGCCAAATGAGCCTGTTTCAAACGATGAAATGGAGTCAATATTAGGTTTGGTAAATGGTAAGCCATCAAGGTCAAAGAATATTGTTTTACGACAAAATGGTATTAAAAACAGATATTATGTTATTGATAAAAATGGAGAAGTAAAGTTCTCAAACGCCGATATAACTTCAAAAGCAATAAAAAATCTTGAAAACAAATCTTTTTCTGTAAATGATATTGAAGTATTATCATGCGGAACGTCATTACCCGATCAGTTATTACCTTCACACGCTTCAATGGTTCACGGTAAGCTTGGAAATGTTCCATTAGAAGTTATATCACCATCTGGAGTATGTTGTGCAGGAATGCATGCTATAAAATACGCTTATCTTTCTGTTTTAGCTAATCAATCTAAAAATGCTGTTGCTACTGGTTCTGAAGTTATTTCTACATTATTGAGAGCTGATAAATTCAATAAAGAAATGAATTGCACAAATCAGCTTGAGCAAAACCCAATTTTAGCATTTGAGAAAGATTTTCTTCGTTGGATGCTTTCTGATGGTGCAGGAGCAATGCTTTTAGAAAATAAACCAAATAATGATGGTATTTCACTTCGAATTGAATGGATTGAAACTATATCTTATGCAAACGAATTAGAAGCATGTATGTATGCAGGTTCTGATAAAGATGAAAAAGGAAATTTAGTTGGATGGCGTGAATTTGACCCTGAATTATGGCTTGAAAAATCTATATTCTCTGTAAAGCAAGATGTAAAACTATTAGATAAATATGTTGTTAATAGATGTATTACTCCGCTTGCCAATATTTTAAAGAAAAAGAATATTGATCCATCTAAAGATGTGGATTATTTCTTACCACACTTATCATCTATGTTCTTTAAACAAAAGTTATACGATGAATTAAAAGTTCAGGGAATTGAAGTTTCTGATGAAAAATGGTTTACAAATTTAACTCGAGTTGGTAACGTTGGTTCTGCATCTATTTATATAATTTTAGATGAACTTTTTCATTCAGGAAACCTTAAAAAAGATGAAAAAATATTAATTATGGTACCTGAAAGTGGCCGTTTTTCTTATGCTTATGCATATCTAACAGTAGTTTAAAATATTAAAAATTTATATATAGCTCAGCAGGTTTTCTGCTGGGCTTTTTTATTTAAAACATTATTATTTTAAATATTCTTAATATCTAAAAGTTGGCAAATTAAAGCTTTTTATTATATTTGAATAAATGATAAACACGAATTAATAAACTAAAAGTAAATGTTCAATATTGCACTATTTGGCCCTCCGGGCGCAGGAAAAGGAACCCAATCCAAGTTACTTGTTGAAAAATTTAATCTGGCATATATTTCTACCGGAGATATTTTGCGAGAAGAAATTGCTCAAGGTTCAGAACTTGGTATGAAAGCTAAAAGCGTTATTGAACAAGGAGGTTTAGTTTCTGATGAAATTATTGTTCAAATAATTGAGAAAAAGATTAAAACAAATACAGAAGTCAATGGTTTTCTTTTTGATGGATTTCCTAGAACAGTTGTACAAGCCTATATATTGGAAGGTTTGTTGTTAAATTTGAATACTTCACTTAATTGTATGATAAGCCTTGAAGTTCCTCAGGATGTTTTAATGACTAGAATGCTTGAAAGATCGAAAAAAGAAAACCGTGCTGATGATACTCTTGAGGTGATTCAGAACAGATTAAAAGAATATCAGAATAAAACAATACCTGTTGCGCAATTTTATAAGGACAAAGGTATTTACTATGGTGTTGATGGAGTTGGAACTTTAGATGAAATATTTGAGCGAATAACAAATGTAGTTGAAAATACACTAACCAAAACCTGGTTAAATGTTGTTTTATTTGGCCCTCCTGGAGCAGGTAAAGGAACTCAAGGAAAATTGCTAGCCGAAAAATACAATTTGGTTTACATTTCTACTGGTTCGCTTTTACGTCGTGAAATTGAAAAAGGTACTGAAATGGGTTTAAGTGCCAAAGAATATATGGAAAAAGGAGACATAGTTCCCGATGAATTTGCAATTAAACTTATAGAAAAACAAATTCTGATGCATCCAAATGCAAAGGGTTTTTTCTTTAAAGGATTTCCTAGAACCATTGTTCAGGCATATATTTTAGATGGTTTATTACGAAAATTAAACTCATCAGTTTCATGTGTTTTTCATCTTGATATTTCAACACTTGAATCAATTAAAAGATTAAATGCCAGAAGCAAAACACCAGGCAAACGAAATTATGATATAGATGCTGACGTAATAGTGAGAAGATTGGAAATTTATCAATACAAAACTTTACCCGTTTTAAATTATTACGAAAAACAAAAAAATATTTATCAGGTTGATGGTACAGGATCCGAAGAAGATGTATATAAGCGCCTAACCGAAAAACTTGAATTGGCATTCAAGCACACAAGATAACAGAGGCTCCATTTGGAGCCTTTTTTATTGGAATTAACTTTATTAATAAAATTCATATACAAATAATACTCACTTTTCTTAAAATTTGATAGCTTAATAAATAAGTTATAAAATAAATATTCACGAAATAGCTTCAATACTTTTTCCGGAAAAAATTTTATTGCAATATAAATTCTACCTTTCTTGAAATAGTATCATTTTGAGAATCAAATTCACCCATTCCAATTGATTTTATTCTAAATTCATTAATTCCGCTTTTTATGAGGTATTCCTTTACTTTATCTGCTCTGTTTTGAGATAATTCTAAATTATATTTTTCGTCACCTTTTTTATCAGCAAAACCATGTATAATTAGCTTGTAATCTGAATTAAACATTATGTTGGTTACGTGATTCAAAATACGATATGAGTCATTTTTTAAGTCATACGAGTTATAATCAAAATATATTGATGTACTTATTTTTATCTCATTTTGATTAGAAAAAATGGGTACTGTATCATTTTCAAAATGTTTAAAATAGTTATTTAGTTCTTTTTTTGAAGGATTTGTCTTTTTTCCACAACTGCTAAAAGAATTACCTTTTAATAAAACCCACGAATCAAATTTTCTATCACCAACATCAGCAATCACTATTTTAAAATGATACATTTCAAATGGAACTATTTTTAAACCAGTTTCAATTAATTTGGTAAACCCATCAAATTGAAACAATTGGTTATTTTCGTAATAAAATAAATACTCTTCTTTACTTTTATTTGTATTTGCAAAATTAATGTAAGAGTTATTTATAAAATACTGCGCGTTTTTATCACTGTTAATTTGATCAATAGTAATAGGAACATCTGAATTTGGCAGCTTTGCAATATTGATTTTCTTTCCAGTATTTTTATTGCTGACAATAAATGCAAAAGCATCACTAACTCCTCTATTTACATACTCTGGATATTCTTCTGATGCAAATACAAATGAAAAAGACACGCTATCTGTTAATGACATAAAATCAAATTCTAATAGCGTTGCGTCAAAAGATTTGTTATTTATTAGTTGAGTAATATCGGTATCTCCCGGAAAATAATTTTCAGTTGAAGAATTTGATTTATTGGGACCCTCAGCATCTGTAACGCTACCAGTACTTATTATAATTCCATTTCGGGGCAATACCTTGAACGTTCCTGCATATTTAAATATTCCTATAGTATTTTTTTCACCATATATAAAGCTATTTTTAATATATATTCCATGATTTTTTTCATTTATAAAATGATATTCAACAAAATCTATAGAAAGAATACTCGTATCAATTCTAAAATATTGTGAATACAAAATTTTTGGAAATAGGAATAATAGAAACAGTAAAAATTTGACAAAAACATTTGTCATAATTTGCTTAATCAAGATTTAATACTTCATCAATCTGTTCAAAATTTTCATCAAAAATGAGTGAATATGTACCTAATTCATAATCTTGCTTATCTATTATAAGTTTTATTGATACTTCAATTGCAGGTGTTTCAAACTCTTTGCTTTCTAAATACATTGCAACATGGAGCAATTCTATTCCAATATCAACTAATTTAAGGTCTTCCGGAAATTCAGTTTTTAATTCATTTACATCGTCTCCTGTAAAAACATCGGCTAATAATGCTGATAGGCTGGATAATGTTTCTTCTATTAATATGTCTTTTGATTTTTTCTTAAAAATCAAGCTTTCAATGTTACTTTTTGTCATGATAATACAATTTTAATATCAAAAATCGAAATTAAGTTTATTTTTAAATATGTTGCTATAATTGAAACTTAAATTTATTATAAGACGGAAAATTCTAAATAATTAATATTTTTGTTTTCTTAATCTAAATTTATCCAAATGATTTCAAAAAACAAGCAATATTTAACTTCAATGATAATTATCGGAGTTTTATTTTTTCTATTTGGTTTTATAACCTGGTTAAATGGCATTTTAATTCCTTATTTGAAAATTGCCTGTGAAATTAATAATCTGCAATCCTTAATGGTTGCGTCTTCATTTTATATAGCTTATTTTGTTATGGCTATTCCTTCAAGCTGGGTACTTAAAAAAACCGGATTTAAAAAAGGAATGATGGTTGGTTTATGGATTATGGCTATAGGTGCATTAATCTTTCTTCCGGCAGCATCGATCCGTTCATTTCCAATTTTTCTGATTGGATTATTCGTTTTAGGAACAGGTTTAACAGTTTTACAAACTTCATCAAATCCTTACATTACAATAATTGGACCTGTAGAATCTGCTGCAAGTAGGATTAGCATAATGGGTATTTGCAACAAAATTGCTGGTGCTCTTGCCCCATTAATTCTTGCTTACTTTATTCTAAGCGATGGTGATAGCTTTATTCAAAGCTTAACCACAATGAGTCCTGATGAAAAAACTGCAGCCCTTGACGCTCTTGCTTCAAGAGCTATTGTTCCATATACTGTTATTGCAATTAGCTTGTTTCTGCTTGGTATAATGATGCGCTTTTCTCCATTACCTGAAATTGAAAGTGAGGATAAAATTGAAACTGATAATGTTTCCAGTAATAACGATGTTGCAAGTATTTTTCATCTTCCACATCTTTGGATGGGTGTAATCGCACTGTTTTTTTATGTAGGTGCAGAAGTAATTG
>MENE01000043.1:0-1963 GCA_001769005.1 Bacteroidetes bacterium GWA2_31_9b
AATGTTAAAACAATTATTTTTTAAAGGAAAAAACGCCCAGGTTGTTGATGAATATTCTTTAGATTATAACGTTGGAGTTTTTCCTAGTTACACTTCTTTTCAGTACGATTATTATGGATATTATTCAAATAATGGACAAACAAATAATACTACTCAGGTTTTTGCTCATATTCCAAGCGATGTTCATCAAACAGAAATCTTACCTTTTTTAGTTTCAGGTTATGGTGATGTTGTAACTTTTAGCGGTGACGATAGATCATCAAACGAACTGGAATCGAAGATAGGAATGTTAACTAAAATACATTATCCTACAGGTGGATATTTGGAGTTAGAGTATGAATCTAACATATTCAATATATTAGGATCAACTCAAAAAGGTGCTGGTTTAAGAATTAAAAAACAAAGCTTAAAAGACGAAAATTACAATTGGGTAAAAGAATATGAATATTATTTACCTGTTATTAAATTACCTCGTTTTGGAAGATTCGATAATGACCCAAATGTTATAACCAATCCTTCATCTTCGGTTGAAAAAAAGGCTTTTGTTGACGATTATACTGTTAGATACAAGGATAATCCTGTAAATATTGATTTATTAGATGGTAGTCCTATTCTCTATACAAAAGTTATAGAAAAACAGCTCAATAATGGTTCCGTTGTATATTTTTTTAATGTTTTAAAAGATGAACCAGCAAATATTGAATTAAAAAGAGCGATGTACGACCCATATCCAATTAATAGTTATTTAACATATAATCCAACAAGCGAATGGCCATTTTATAAAGGAAGAACGAATGCTCCAATGCGCGGACAAATTATCCAAAAATGGATTTTTGACAAGAATGGAAATGCAATACAAGCGGAATTATATGATTATTCTTTTAGGAAATATCCTAATATGGATATTGTTTACGGACATGAACATCAAGGATTTAATCGTGCAGCTCTTTATAATGCTTACCCAATTTATCCTGGAAAAGCAGTATTAAACGATAAATATACTTTAACTATTCCTGAAGGTTTTGATGTACAACCCGGTAATCCAGTGTATTTTGACTTGTTAATGGATGAACAAAATATTATATGGAAAGAAATTTTAGTAAAAAAAGAATCTTTTGGATATAACAATGACCTACAAGTTAAATTCCAATTATTTAGACAATCAGATGGAATTGAAAATGGTATTAGTTACAGATATGCCAATGACTATGATGTAAATGGAATAACAAATGGGGAAGATATGGTTTTAGGTATTATTGAAATGAACAATAAGAATCTTATAAGTAGCCCATTAGAAGTAGTATCATCAATAGGTTCTGGTGATGTTAGTAATATTAAAATATCACAAGGTAAATTAATTGAATATACGCGAATATGGTCATCTGATATTAATAACTATATTATTACACCTGTTCGTGAAAGCAAGTTAAATTTAAACAATCCTATTTCATATTTATCATATAAATTCTCCACAATAATATATGATTCTAATAAAGGAAAATACACTCTAAGCAGTGACCCAAATTATGATTTTTACAAAGGATATAATTATTCAAATCATGGTAATTTATTAAGTGCAAATTATGTGGATGATTATAAAACATCTTATTTATGGGGTTATAATTATACATATCCAATTGCAGAAGTTGTTAATGCAGAAAATAATGAGATTGCATATACTGGTTTTGAAGATTTTAATTTAAATACGACTGTAAATAATGGTGGTTGGAAAGCAGTAACTGGTTCAACCTGGGTAGTATATAATGATGGTATTATTGGCAAACAAAGCATGGGTTGCACCGGAGGAGCCGCACCTATTCGTACAGATTTTACATTACCTATTGGCAAATACAAACTAAATGTTTGTGGTAAAAGAATAAATACAAGTACTGAGTCAAAAGTTTATAGCAATATTAATTGGTATAACGGTGCTACTTTGAATTTTAGCGATAATTGGCAATGC
>MENE01000043.1:2024-6553 GCA_001769005.1 Bacteroidetes bacterium GWA2_31_9b
AAGTATTATAAAAGATATGGATAAAAACATATTATCAAAATTCGATTATCATTATCTTCCTCAAGATAATTCTACTACTCCTCCACCTGCACCTGTTGTGTATAGAAGAGATTATCAAGTGGATTATTTGGTTCGTGGATTATATTGTTTACTAGAAGGAGATTATGGTGAGTGTCGAGAAGAATGGGAATTTAACAAAGGATCAATGATATTTAGTTGGGAACTTAAGAATTTAGCTAATAATGTAAGTATAACTGTGGATATTGTTTTTCCTGTAAGTCCAGATAATGATCTTGATTTTATTTCTGAATCAATATTTTATGAGCTTCAATATACTTTAAATAATAGGGTTAATAATAATCCAGATTTTTATAATTTGGAGTTTTATCATACTGGAAACGTAATGAATTTAAAAAGAAAAGATGCAACTATAAAAACAGACATGAGTAAATTCCAATTAATAATGAAAAGTGATAGAGAATATACTGACCCTTCAATTAATTACAAACAGTTAAGAAAATGGACCGTTGAGTTTAGATTTTTAAGAGATATTATGGATACTAATTAAAAATAATTTTATTATATAAATTAAAACAACAAGCACAAGCTTATCGCTTGTGCTTGTTGTTTTATCACTACTTGGTCACTAGCCTCTAAGTGGATTATTGATTTAAGAATAACTGCTATAAAGGATAAAACTCTTAATCATAGAGCTAGTTTCAATTAAAAACCGCTAAGTGACTATCTAATTTTACGTATTAACAATCCCATGTTCATAAAAATTTAACTTCTCGTAGTAAGTGTTACGTACCTATAAATTTGTTATTAACAATCAATGTGAAAAGATATATTCTCAGGCTATTTTATTATTAGTATTTTTTCGTTATGGAGCTGAAAATCATTAATCATAAGACATTCAGACTATTAAGCCCCTTCGTTAATAACTATGATGAAATGTTAAAAAATACCAACTTCTTTTTCTTGTCAGAACTTTAATCTTAAATTAACTTAGCATTACTCTTAAAAAATCAAAAAAAATTATAAAATATCAATTAACCCGTTATAAACAGGATAAAAATGTACGCAAAAGGAATGGCAACGGACGAAAAATTACGCGAAATATCGCAAGAAAAAACAAAACAAAAAATTTACACTTTTGATGAAGCATTAAAAAGCTCAAAGGAATATTTTGATGGAGATGAACTAGCAGCGAGGGTTTGGGCAAATAAATATGCTTTAAAAGATTCGTACGGAAATTTATTCGAAAAAAATCCGGACGAAATGCATCGTCGTCTTGCTAAAGAAATTGCACGAATTGAAAAACGGTATCCAAATCCTATGGGCGAAGCTCAGATTTTCGATTTATTGGATAAATTTAAGTATATCATTCCTCAAGGTGGACCTATGACCGGTATTGGAAACAAATACCAGATCGCATCACTATCCAATTGCTTTGTTATCGGACATAAAAATCCAGCCGATTCGTATGGCGGGATTATGAAAATTGATCAGGAACAAGTACAATTAATGAAACGCCGCGGTGGTGTTGGTCATGATTTATCACATATACGCCCACAAGGAAGCCCTGTATTAAATAGTGCATTAACATCAACAGGAGTTGTTCCATTTATGGAGCGATACTCAAACTCAACACGCGAAGTAGCTCAGGATGGTCGTCGTGGTGCTCTTATGTTAAGTATTTCTATTAAACATCCCGATGCAGAGAAATTTATCGATGCTAAACTTGAAACAGGAAAAGTAACCGGAGCAAATGTTTCTGTTCGTATTGATGACGAATTTATGCAAGCAGTAGTATCTGACAAAGCTTATGTTCAACATTATCCTGTAGATTCAACCGATCCAGCATATAAACAAACAATTGATGCAAATAAACTTTGGAAAAAAATAGTTCACAATGCTTGGAAATCTGCCGAACCAGGTATTCTTTTCTGGGATACTATTATTCGTGAATCAGTTCCTGATAGTTATGCAGATCTAGGATATAAAACGGTTTCTACAAATCCTTGTGGCGAAATACCATTATGTCCATACGATAGTTGCAGATTAATAGCAATTAACTTATTCAGTTATGTTAATAATCCATTTACAGCAAAAGCAAAGTTCGACTTTGATTTATTTAAAAAACATGTTGGTTATGCACAACGGATAATGGATGATATTATCGATCTTGAGATTGAAAAGATTGATGGCATTCTTCATAAAATTGAAATCGATCCTGAAGATTTTGAAATAAAAATGACCGAAGATAAATTGTGGAGAAATATTCGCAAAAAAGCACTCGAAGGTCGTAGAACAGGTGTAGGTATTACTGCCGAAGGCGATATGCTTGCTGCTCTTGGACTACGTTACGGTAGCGATGTAGCTGTTGATTTTTCAGAAGAAGTTCATAAGGTTGTAGCATTAGCTGCTTACAGATCATCTGTTGATATGGCTCGTGAACGTGGTGCATTTGAAATTTACGATGCTCAAAAAGAAAAAGATAATCCATTTATTCAACGCCTGAAAAACGAAGACGAGCAATTATATGCTGATATGGTTCAGTATGGACGAAGAAATATTGCTTTATTAACTATTGCTCCAACAGGTTCAACAAGTTTAATGAGCCAGACTACTTCGGGTATTGAGCCCGTATTTATGCCAATGTATAAACGAAGAAGAAAAGTAAATCCAAACGATCCTGATGTTAAAATTATCTTTATTGATGAAGTAGGCGATTCATGGGAAGAATATGCAGTTTTTCATCATAAGTTTGTTGATTGGTTAAAAGCAAACGAGTATGATCCTCAAACATTACATACAATGTCTGATGATGATGTTAATGCAATAATTGAAAAATCACCTTACTATAAAGCTACTTCAAATGATGTAGACTGGGTGAGCAAAGTTAAAATGCAGGGACGAATTCAAAAATGGGTTGACCATTCAATTAGTGTTACAATAAATTTACCTGAAACTGCAACTGAAGATTTAGTTGGAGAGTTATATGTTACAGCTTGGGAAAGTGGTTGCAAAGGTGTTACTGTTTATCGCGATGGATCACGTTCAGGAGTTTTAATTTCAAATAAAAAAGAAGCAAAAGCTGAACAGGAACCAGAAGAACATATCAGCACATTCAAACGTCCTAAAAGCCTTGATGCAGAAATTATCCGTTTTAATAACAATGATGAAAAATGGATTGCTTTTGTAGGTATTTTAAATAACAGGCCTTATGAAATTTTCACAGGTCTTGCTGACGAAGAAATGTTCCCAATTCCAAAAACGATAAATAAAGGAACAATTCTAAAAGTAAAAGATAAAAACGGAAACAGTCGTTACGATTTTCAATACATCGATAAGTATGGTTATGAAAATACCATGGGTGGATTGTCGCATATGTTCAATTCTGAGTTTTGGAATTATGCCAAACTTATTTCAGGAGTTTTACGACACGGAATGCCAATTCCTGATGTAGTACAATTGGTTTCATCACTTCGTTTAGATACCGAAACTATTAATACCTGGAAAAACGGTGTAGAACGAGCTCTTAAAAAATACATTCCTGATGGAACAAAACCAAAAAAAGGTATAAAATGCGGTGAATGTAGTTCAGAAAATGTTGTTTATCAGGAAGGATGCCTAATTTGTCAGGATTGCGGACATTCAAAATGTGGATAAACACATCAAATATTTTTTAAAATAATAAGATTAAATATTTATTTAAACCCGGAACTAGTCCGGGTTTCTTGATTTGAACTATAGTTTTTTTTAGATATTGTTATAAAAGATATTTTAGAATTTTACAAAGAAGCATTTATAACTTATTTTTGCTAAATGAAATAAACTAAATAAAATATTATGGCAAACAAAATGAAAGCCCTCGTTAAGTCAAAACCAGAACGTGGTTTATGGATGGAAGAAGTAGAAATTCCTAAAGTTGGAATTAATGATATACTTATAAAAGTTTCTAAATCGGCTATTTGTGGTACCGATTTACATATTTACCGATGGGACGAATGGTCGCAGAAAACAATAAAAATAGGTCAGACTATTGGCCATGAGTATGTAGGAACTATTGCCGAAATGGGAGCAGGAGTTACTGGATTCACCATAGGTGAACGTGTAACCGGCGAAGGTCATATTGCTTGTGGACATTGCAGAAACTGTCGTCGTGGCCGTCAGCATGTTTGTGAAAATACTATTGGTATTGGTGTAACCAGAAATGGGTCTTTTGCTGAATACGTTGTTGTTCCTTCAACAAATGTTATGCGTATGAATCCTGCTATTCCTGATGAAATGCTTGCAATTATGGATCCTTTTGGAAATGCAACTCATACAGCCCTTTCATGGTCTCTAATAGGCGAAGATGTTTTAATTACAGGTGCCGGATTAATTGGTAGTATGTGTGTTGCTATTGCAAAATTTGCTGGAGCCCGTTATGTTGTTGCGACTGAAACTAACGAATATCGTATTGAATTAGCAAAGAAAATGGGTGCTACCCGTGTTATCAATCCTCTAAAAGAAAATTTAGA
>MENE01000043.1:6799-7106 GCA_001769005.1 Bacteroidetes bacterium GWA2_31_9b
CGGACTCGACTTAAGCCCAATAATAACTCACAGATTCCCAATTAATGAGTTTGAAAAAGGATTCAAGATAATGGACGAAGGTAATTGTGGGAAAGTAATTTTAAATTGGGAATAAGAAATCTAAAATCTATGCCGGTTTAATTCCGGCATTTTTAATCTTATTTTCGTAAATTTCGAAAAATTGGATATTATGGATAAAAGAAAAGTAAGAGTTCGTTTTGCACCAAGTCCTACAGGACCACTTCATATTGGTGGTGTTCGTACAGCTCTGTATAATTATTTGTTTGCAAAAAAACACAATGGTGAT
>MENE01000043.1:7133-7275 GCA_001769005.1 Bacteroidetes bacterium GWA2_31_9b
GATAGAAAAGAAATTTACAAAGAATTTTCTGAGCGACTTATAGAATCAGGTAATGCATATTATGCTTTCGATACAGCCGAAGAACTTGAAGCAATGCGCGAACGATTGAAAGAACAAAAAAGCTCTGTTCAACAATACAATG
>MENE01000043.1:7324-10989 GCA_001769005.1 Bacteroidetes bacterium GWA2_31_9b
AACTGCAAAGTTACTTAAATCAGGTACTTCCTTTGTAGTTCGTTTTAAAATGAATGAAGACGAGACTGTTATTGTAGAAGATATTATTCGCGGTAAAGTTACTGTTAATACAAATCAGCTCGACGATAAAGTGCTTTTTAAATCGGATGGAATGCCTACTTATCACTTAGCAAATGTGGTTGACGATCATTTAATGAAAATTTCACATGTTATTCGTGGCGAAGAATGGCTGCCATCACTACCATTACATGTTTTGTTATATCGTGCATTTGGTTGGGAAGATACAATGCCTGAGTTTGCTCATTTACCATTGTTATTAAAACCCAGCGGACAAGGAAAATTAAGTAAACGCGATGGCGATGCTCTTGGATTTCCTGTATTCCCTCTCAAATGGGAAGATCCATCTACAGGTGATGTTTCAAGAGGTTATCGCGAAGATGGATATTTCCCCGATGCTTTTGTAAATCTGATTGCTTTTTTGGGCTGGAATCCCGGAACAGAAGAAGAAATACTTTCAATAAATGAAATGGCTTCTTATTTCGATTTAAATAAAGTACATAAAGCAGGTGCTAAATTTGACCCTGAAAAGGCAAAATGGTTCAATCATAAATACCTGACCAAGAAAAACTCTTCTAAACTGGCTGGTCTTTTTCAGGAAATTTTAAAAGAAAAGAATATTCAGGTAAGTGATGATTTTGTAATTAAAATTGTTTCGTTAATTAAAGAAAGAGCATCGTTTGTTTCTGATTTTTGGGATCAATCGTATTTCTTTTTCCAGGCACCTCAAAAATATGATCAGGATGTGATTAAAAAGCGTTGGAAAGAAGAAACACCTAATTTATTATCGGAATTAAAAGAACAACTAGAAAAGGTCGAAGAATTCGAATTGACTAGTCTTGAAAAAGTAGTTCAGGATTTTGTTGATGAAAAGGGAATCGGGTTAGGTCAATTAATGAATCCATTACGACTTACCCTTGTAGGTGCAGGAATAGGTCCAGGGGTATTAGAAATTATTGAACTTTTAGGAAAAGAAGAATCACTTAAAAGAATTCAAACCGGAATTGAAGGAATAAAATAAATTTAATTCTTTAAATAGTAAGCAATATGAAAACAGAATTTTTTCCATGGAAAGATGAATATGGTGTTAAAGTAAAAGAAATTGATAATCAACATAAAGTTTTAATAGGAATGCTAAATAAACTTTATGATGCATTTATGAAAAAGGAACACGGAGAAATAATTGGTGAAATTATTCAAGAATTAACTGATTATGCAATTTATCATTTTGAAGTAGAAGAAAAATATTTTAAAAAGTTTAATTATAGTGATAGTGATAATCACGTAAAAGAACATAGAAATTTTTCTGAAAAAGTTAATGAGTTCAGAAAGGAGTTCGAAAAAAATAAATCTGTACTAACTTTTACAATTATAAATTTCCTGCGAAATTGGTTAATGAATCATATTTTAGTTTCTGATAAAAAATATTCTGATAACTTTACTCAAAATGGGTTAAAGTAGTTTTATAAAAAGTTTTTGTCATAAAAACAGGATTTTTAAAATACATTATGAAAATCCCTAATAATAGATTTTTAAATTTCCATGCCCATCAGCAATTTCCTAGTGAAGAAGAGATTGTTATTCAAAGTTTATTTTTACAAGAAGATCGTATCCCTGAAAACAGAGATACGATCTTTTTTACTTCCGGGCTTCACCCCTGGCATGCAGATCTGCTAAACTTAATTGAGATTGAAAATCGGTTACAAAAACTAATCGACGAAAAGAAGATTATTGCTGTAGGAGAAACTGGGTTAGACAAAATTCGTGGTGCCGATTGGAAAACCCAAATAGAAGTATTTAAAGGTCATATTCAAATTGCAGAGAAAAACAATTTGCCTATAATTATTCATTCTGTAAAATCACATAACGAGGTTTTAAAGTTGAAAATTGATTTTAATTCAAAAGTGCCGTGGGTAATTCATAATTTTTCAGGAAGCGAGCAAATAGCTGCAGATTTAATTCATCATGGATTTTATTTATCTCTTTGTCACCATATTCAGAATAGGAATTCCAGAATAAGTGAGTATTTTAATACTTTACCTTTAGATAAAATCTTCGTGGAAACCGATGATTTTAATGTTGATATTAAGGGTTTATATCATACAGCAGCAATTAAATTCAGAATAAGTTTAGAAGAGTTAAAAAAGCAAATAGCTTTTAATTTTGAATCAGTATTTAATAGAAATGGCTAAAGCCATAATTGTATATTTGCTTTTACCCGTCTGCTTAAGCAGACGGTAAAAATTAAAGAGAAGAATTAATAATCTTGCTGTTGACTTTTAGATTTGAATAAAGAAAAGAATGCAGTTATAATTGCTTTTATATGTTTACAGAAGCAAACGGTAAAAATTAAAGAGAAGAATTAATATGCTTGCCGTTGACTTTAGTCAACGGAATAATAATGAGAATAAAATTTGGGCTTTAGCCCATTCTAAAATAATGTTAGATATTATGATTAAAGAAAACTGGCAAGAGCGCACAGAATTATTAATAGGAAAAGAAAGCATTGAAAAATTAAAAAATGCTCATGTTCTTGTTGTGGGCTTGGGTGGGGTTGGAGCTTATGCTGCCGAAAGTTTATGCCGAGCGGGTATTGGTGAAATGACAATTGTTGATGGAGACTCTATTCATCCTTCGAATAAAAACAGGCAACTGGCTGCACTAGATAGTACCATGGGTAAACCTAAAGCTGAAATTATTGGAAACAGGCTAATAGATATCAATCCAGAATTGAAATTGAATATAATTCAGCGATATATTAAAGACGACCAGATGTTGGAAATTCTTGATAAACCTTTTGATTATGTGGTAGATGCAATAGACACATTATCTCCTAAAGTTTATCTCATTTATCATTGTATGCAGAAAGGGTTGAAAATTGTAAGTTCGTTAGGCTCCGGAGCTAGATTAGATCCTGCAAATATACGTATTACCGATCTTTCAAAATCGTTCAATTGCAAATTGGGATTTATTTTACGTAAAAGATTACGCAAACTAGGAGTTCACAAAGGACTAAAGGTGGTTTTTTCTGAAGTAAAAGCAAATGAAGAAGCTGTAATTGTTGATGAACCCGGTGATAATAAAAAATCAACAGTTGGTACAATATCCTACATGCCGCCAATTTTCGGATGCATGTGTGCTTCAGTAGTAATTAGGGATATTATTGATTCTACTTCTTCTTAAATAAAATTTGTATTAGAAATGCAATTCCAACTCCAAATAAAACACCTGAGAAAAAGCCAACCAATTGTAAATTAAGGCTTGTATTTGTATCTTTTATTAATACTTTTATCAAGATTGATGATATTATCAATAGTATTGAAGCAATAATTGCATTTCTATTTGTCATAACAATATAAAATAAATTTAACTTATTCTTTATTCTGAATTTTAGTCCACGAATCTTTCAATGGAACGGTTCTGTTAAAAACAAGAGCTCCCGGTTTAGAATCCTTTTTATCGACACAGAAATAGCCTATTCGTTGAAACTGAAATTTAGTTTCGGGTTTTGCATCTTTTAAGCTAGGTTCTAATTTGCAGTTAGTAAGTATTTTTAAAGAATCAGGATTAATAAAATCTTTATAATCTTTGTCCTTATGTCCATCTGG
>MENE01000043.1:11004-12273 GCA_001769005.1 Bacteroidetes bacterium GWA2_31_9b
CAAACGATCGTACAAACGAACTTCAGCTGAAATAGCATGTTTGGCCGATACCCAATGTAAAGTACCTTTAACTTTACGCTGACTGGCTTCTGATCCACTTCCGCTTTTTGAGTCTGCATCGTAAGAGCAATGTAACTCAGTTATATTTCCGGCAGAATCTTTAATAACCTTTTCGCATTTAATAATATACGCACTTTTTAAGCGTACTTCAGAACCAACTGTTAAGCGGAAGAATTTCTTAGGAGCATCTTCCATAAAATCATCTTTCTCAATAAATATTTCACGAGAAAATGGCATATCACGTGTTCCCATAGCTAGGTCTTCTGGATTATTCTCAGTTGTAACAAATTCCTCTTTGTTTTCAGGATAATTGGTAATCACAATCTTTAAAGGATCGAGAACAGCCATTACACGTGGAGAAATTTTATTCAGATCTTCGCGTACATTGAATTCTAAAAGTGCAACATCAATCACGTTGTCGCGTTTTGCAACACCAATAGTATCGGCAAACTGGCGAATAGAAGCAGCAGTATATCCTCGTCTGCGCATACCTGAAATAGTTGGCATTCGTGGATCGTCCCATCCGTTTACGATATTTTGCTGAACCAGTTCGAGCAACTTACGTTTACTCATTATGGTATAACTCAAATTCAATCGGGCAAATTCAATTTGTCGTGGTTTTATTCTTCCTTCAGTATAAACATGTTCCAAGAACCATTCGTACAAAGGGCGATGTACTTCAAACTCAAGCGTACAAACCGAATGTGTAATTCCTTCGATATAATCCGATTGCCCATGAGCATAATCATACATTGGATAAATGCACCAATTATTTCCGGTTCGGTGATGCTCGCGCTTTAAAATACGATACATAATCGGGTCGCGCATGTGCATATTTGGAGTTGACATATTTATTTTTGCACGTAACACTCGTTCACCTTCTTTAAATTCGCCATTTTTCATGCGGGTAAAAAGGTCGAGATTTTCTTCAACAGTGCGATTACGAAACGGACTTTCTGTTCCCGGTTGTGTTGGTGTTCCTTTTTGCTGGCTAATAACTTCTGCCGATTGATCATCAACATAAGCAAAACCATCTTTAATGATTTTAACAGCCCAGTCGTACAACTGTTGAAAATAGTCGGATGCATAATGTACTTCGCCTGCCCAGTTAAATCCAAGCCAGCGAACATCTTCCATAATGGAATCTACATATTCTACTTCTTCTTTTTCAGGATTGGTGTCGTCGAAACGTAAGTTTGTTTTACCGTT
>MENE01000043.1:12395-39702 GCA_001769005.1 Bacteroidetes bacterium GWA2_31_9b
CTTCTTCAACAATACTTTCAATAAAGTTGAGCGAACGTTTTACTTCTGGTTCTGTGTTTTCGGTTTTCATTTAAAAAATATTAAAATTCTGACAATCTTATAGAAGAGTACAAAAGTAAAAGATTTTATCCAAAGCAGCTAAATTGTAATAAAAAAGATATCAATTAACTATTTATAAATTAAATTTGATGTTTTAAACCGATATTCAAATGGGAAAGATACAAATCGAAAATATGGAGTTTTATTCATACCACGGGTGTTTTAAAGAAGAACAAATTGTAGGAAATCGATTTTTGGTTGATTTAACCATTGAAACAGATATGAATATTCCATCAAAAACCGATAATATTAATGATGCATTAAACTACCAATCAGCTTATGAGCTAGTAAAACAAGAAATGCAAAAAAAATCTCATTTGCTAGAACACATTGCAGGTCGTATTCTTGATGAGTTATATGCTAAGTTTAACTCCATAAAAAAAGCAACTGTTAAAGTTTCAAAAATGAACCCTCCAATGGGCGGTAAAATGGAACGGGTAAGTGTTACGATGAGTCGTTAGCCTTTCATAAAATGAACTCAACTATACCCAAAACTGAAAAAATAAAACAAAAAGCCATTGAGTTGGGCTTTACTGCAATTGGAATATCAAAAACAGATTTTCTTGAGAAAGAATCAGTACTTCTTCAAGAATGGCTGAACGAAGGTTGCCAAGGTGAAATGGCTTATATGGAAAATCATTTTGAAAAACGAACTGATCCCCGAAAATTAGTTGAAAACTCAAAATCAGTAATTTCTGTTTTATACAATTATTATAATCCAAATCAACAACCCGAAAATACCTATCGAATTTCAAAATATGCTTATGGGCGCGATTATCACTTTGTTGTAAAAGAAAAACTTTATCTGTTATTTGATTATATTAAAACACTTGAACCAAATGTTACAGGTCGTATTTTTGTTGATTCTGCTCCAGTTATGGAAAAAGTTTGGGCTGCAAAATCCGGTTTAGGTTGGATTGGAAAAAATACAAATCTGTTATCGAAAGAGAATGGTTCGTTTCATTTTATTGGTGAAATAATTATAGATTTAGAACTCGAATACGATATTGCTGTTAAAGACTTATGTGGTAATTGTACCAAATGTATTGATGCATGCCTAACAAAAGCTTTAACTCCTTATAAACTCGATGCTCGAAAGTGCATTTCCTATTTAACTATTGAGAAAAAAGGCGAGATTTCCGAAGAATTTAAAAATAAATGGAACAACTGGATTTTTGGTTGCGATATTTGTCAGGATGTATGCCCATGGAATTCAAAATCAAAACTACATAACGAAAAAGATTTTATTCCCAAACCAGAGATTTCAAACTACTTAAATCCTGACTGGGGAAATCTTTCCAAAGAAAAATTCGATGTGATTTTTAAAAACTCACCGCTCGAACGCACAAAATTTGAAGGGATAAAACGGAATATTAAATTTTTGAAAAATCCAGAATTATTTTAACTTCAATTTTCTTAACTTTAATAATGGGAAAAAGGAATAAATTTATAACAAAATAGACCCAACTTGTTATTTTTAGTAATTCTCTTTTGTTAAATAGGTAAAGTAAAGTAAAAAGTCGAACCTTTTCCAAATTCGCTGGTAACACCCACATTACCGTTGTGCCCTTCAATAATCTTTTTTACTATTGCAAGGCCTAACCCATGACTAGTTTCACCATCAGTTGGTATTGTACTAGATTTTTTGAATGGATGAAAAATTTCATTAATTTCATTTTTAGGAATACCTTGACCATTGTCGATAACCTGTGTAACTATTAATTCGTTTTCTTTAAATACTTTTACTAATATTTTAGAATTAGGATAAGAGTACTTTATTGCATTGCCGATAAGATTATTCAATACTTGTTCAATTTTTTCATTATCAATGAGAAGAATTTGATCAGACAAATTAAAAGCACGAGTAATTTCAATTTTTTTATTTTGGGCTAATAAACTATTCAATTTAATATTCTGTTCAACAAATGGAATATAGTTAATTTCATTTTTCTTTAAGTCTAGCTTGCCCGCTTCAATTTTTGATATATCAAGAAAATCGTTTAGCAGATTGATCATTTCAGAACTCACTTTAGTTATTATCTTGGTATATTCTTTATATTTATCTTCAATTTTTTCTTCAAGTAATTTAGAAAAACCCTGAATAATGCTTGCTGGGTTTCTTAAATCATGGGCAGCTATACCTATAAATTCATTTTTTTGTTCATTCAGAATTTTTAATACTTGATTCTGTTCTTCAAGTTCTTTTGTTGTTTCATTAATAAAATATAACAATCGAGAGAGAATTCTAGAATGTTGATTTATATATGGATCTGAATTTTGTGTAATGTTGTACTTTTGTAAAGGTTCTTCATTCTTTAAATCTTTACTTTTTGCACCTTCACGAAAGCCTACTGCTACCATTGTTGAATTGAGTAATGAATTAAATTTATTGTTAGAACAAAATTCTCCAAAAGTATAAAAACCTGCAGTTGGGGCTATATTGTTAAATGGTAAAGTTTCAAGATTAATGTCCTCTTGTAATAGAAATCGCCTGCAAATACATGTGTATAGAAAAATTGCATTTGGTTTAAAAAATTGCATCTGGTTCTGAATATGTACCGATTCTTTAATAATCATTTGGGGATTTCCATAACCGATTCTAAACTTTTCTCCCACATGTACATCGCTTACTAACTGAATTGAACCATCTTTCTTGTTGACGAAAAATGGAGTTCGTGCAATTATTTGACCATTTCTGTAAATGAGAAACGGAAATTCAAGGCTATTTTGAAAAAAGTTGTCGTCAGCTTTGATACCTAAATATTTTTCATAAACAGTAAATGCAGGTTTATTGTCTATAGTTTTAACTGACATTTCTCCAATTTCAGTTATTGTCATTTCTTTACTTAGTGCATGCCATCCAAGATAAGTAAGTATTTCAATATGAAGGTTGTTGCCTGAAAAAACAACTAATATAACACCTTGATTGAAGCAGTGTATTCCATCAAAAATAAGTGTATTTCTCTTGTTCGCATAATCTCCTGCACCACCACCGAAAATGGGATAATTCAAATCAAATGCAGTAATGGTGTTAAATATTTTCCCGGAATCATTGCTGATTGGAGTAGAGAGGAGTAACATTCCCTTAATGTCAATATTTAATGATTTTATATCATTAACCAATTTTTTTCCGATAGTTTCCTCACTTCCTGGTTTACATTCATATGAGTATAAATTAAGGGAAGAGTTTTCAAAAAAAGTGAATAAAATGAGAGTTGAATTAGTAAGTATTTTACCTTCATATATTTCACCAACAGAGGTAGCTCCAACTATTACTGCTAAAGGAAATACATTTCTTATTGAATTTCCTAATAGTTGAAACCATTCATTATCGGTTTCAGCGGAAAAAATTTGAATTAATTGAGATTGAAAGCTACAAAAACTAGTTATTTCTTCTGAATGTAGAATATCATTCAAATTTTCAATGCTTGATATATTGTAATTATATTGTTTCATTTTAGAATATCAGCTGATTTTTGTATAAATACTTATTGAGAAATATTTAACTAACGGATTATTTAATATTAACAATTAATTGGTTGGTATAGTTTAAATAATAGATCAGAAATAGCTTAAAACAACAGTTAAATATTAATACATCTTTTTTATAAAGTTACAACAAAAAAGATAATTAAGAACATTTAACGGTATAGTACAAATATTTAAATCAAATTGCTCGAACGCACAAAATTTGAAGGGATATAACGGATGTTCAGTTTTTGAAAAATGATAATTACTAGTACTGATTATAATAATCGCTTAGGAATTTTGTGGTAGAGAAATTGTAAAAGTAGTTCCTTCTCTGGGTTTACTTTCAACACATATTGAACCACGATTCTGCTCAACAACTTCTTTACAAATAAATAATCCTAATCCAGACCCCGATTCCTGGTTGGTTCCTATAGTAATAAATTTCTCTTCAACAACAAATATTTTATTAAGATTATCAGGGCTTATGCCAACCCGTGTATCTGAAACCAAAATGTTTATTTTGCTACTTTGCTAATATACACTGAGAGTTACAGAACCATTTTCATAAATGAAATTAAATAAATTTGAAACTTGGTTTCTGAGAACAAAAATTCAGTGTTTCTCTTATTAATCCTATTACAAAATAATTGTTATTTTAAAATAAAACTTTTTTAATCAGTGATTAAAACCAGTAAAAATTAAATTTTATTAGAAAAATACTTTGAAGCTTACAAAGATTTAGTGCTCGAATTATCTGAAAATGAATTCCAAAAAGAAATATTAATGGCCTTACTCGATTTTAATTTATTTACCGGAAATATATATGAGCAGGGTTTTAAACGAACATCCTTAATTGAAGGTTTAGCAATGCTTTCGTGTATGCAAAAAAACATTAAAATTGCCGAATATGAAATATTAAATTCTCTGAAATAGTGTAAATCATTATTTAATGCTTTGGATTCAAATTAAACAGTTTTAGTGACAAAGTCGCTAAAACTGTTTAATGATAAAAATGGAAAAATTTCTAATTATTGTCTTGAAAAGTTACGTGGGTTGGTACTGTAAATTTAAAATCGCTACCCTTTCCTAATGTACTAGTAACCCAAATTTTACCGCCATTTATTTCTACAAATTCTTTGCAAATCAATAATCCTAACCCTGTTCCTTTTTCTTTTGCAGTGCCCTCAGTGGTTTGAATTTGAGAAATTTCAAAAAGTTTAGCCATTGTTTCAGAATCAATTCCTACGCCGTTATCTGAAACGGTTATAGTAACATGTGTTTTATTTTGCTCTGCATAAATATCAATTTTACCACCAAAATTGGTGTATTTAATAGCATTTGAAACAAGATTCCGTAAAATTGTATTTAACATATTCTTATCAGCATATACAAATAAATCATTCCAAAAAGCATAATTGATTTTTATGTTTTTATTATTTGCAATTAATTTTAAGTTTTCAATATCTTTAGTACATATTGTTGAAAGATTAAGTTTCTGAGGATTAAAAGGAAGCTTTCCTGATTGAGATCTTATCCAAATAAGTATATCTTCCAGTAAATTATAAATTCGAATCGCAGATTCATGTATATAATTTAATTGAACCTCAATTTCATCAATAGTATATTCGCGAATCTTTGTAGATAATAAATCAGAAAACCCAAGCAAAACACTAAACGGACTCCTTAAATCGTGAGCAAGAATAGAAATAAAACGATTTTTATCGGAGTTGAGTTTTTCTAATTGGATATTTAACTGCAAAATCTGCTCGGCATGTAGTTGTTTATTATATATAGCGATTGATAAAAAAAATATCAATATACTAATTGCAATTCCACTAATTAAAACGATCAATATTTTGCCACGAAAAATTGATAAGTTTTCGTTGTATGTGGTAAATTGTAAAATCCATTTTTTACCGTTAAACTCAATAGGTTGTAAAAGATATAAATTTGATTTATCTAGTTTAACTTCTTTATCCTTACTTTGGCTATCATATAAAATTGTTGCAACTGAGATGGATTCGTTATCATAAACTTTTAATCGAATTCGGTTTTTATTGGGTAAATCCCAATTTCCTAAAATCCCACTCATCATATCATTCATTCGATAAGGACTATAAACCCATCCTATGATTGCTGCACGACGCTCTTCTATTGTATTTGTTAACATTCCATTTCTATAAACTGGCACATACATTAATGATCCAGCTTGTAAATCTTCATTTGTTTCTTGAACAAGAATTACTTTGTCAGAAAGTATTGCATTATCTGAATCACGAGAAAGTTCCATTGCTTTTCTTCTTACTGGTTCTGAGTACATATCATAACCAAAAGCACGTAGGTTTCTATCTTTAAATGGTTCAAGATAAATAATAGAAGTATATATATTTCTAACTCCTTCTGGCTTTACATTATAATCGGGAAATCCATTTTTTCGAACCGCTTGAATATGTTCTTTTAATTTATTTGGTGGAATAATTATTGAATAACCTACACCCTGAATACCAGGCAAATTTTTATTGATTTGTTCATGTTCATTAAATGTTTTCCATACTTCATAGGTAACAGTATCTGTTGCAGCAAATAAAGCAGCACCACTTCGTAAAATTTGAGCATGTGCTTTGAGCCGGGCATCTAATTTTGTTTTAAGTGTATTGCAAATAATTTCAAAATCTTGATTTGCAATTACCTTTACTGTATTTTTTGTGTAAAGTGTACCTGCAAGAGTTAAAGTTATTCCTACAAAAAGTATAACCAAAGATTTCCACTTATTTTTTAGTAAAAACAAGAAATTTTGAAGTTGATTTTTATCTTTTTTTAAAACGTCATTCATGTATTTTTTATCTGTTGAAGCGTAACTTTTAGAAACAAACAAAAAAGTAAATTAAATATAGTTTTGTGTTTTTTTTAATATTAATACAAATATTACAAAATCTTATTCATAAAATCAAAAAAACATAATCCTTTCTCTTGACGAAAGGTATTGTGAACCATCTAAATACGTTTTTCTCTTTTACTCATGTGTTATTATTGAAATTTGTTTTTGGAGATATAAACACGAATATATCTTTGGTAAGCGGATCTTGCTTGTTTGTATTTGTTATATTTTAAATTTGATTCTTTCTTTTAGCGATGGCCCCTGTTAAGCTTTGCCTAAATCTTAACTATTATTAAATTTATTTATTTGCAAGTATTTCTTATTGAAAATTTGAATAAACATTCTAAGGTAATCCTAATAACTATAGGGACAACGCCTAACATTCAATTATTTTATCATTTTTTCATCCTTAGGCGAACTGAGCTACCAAAACCTATGGTTCAGCTTCAAAAATAATTTAGTATTACACTCAATTCAGTCATTATAAAACTCCTAATCGCTAAATTGTTAAAGCCAACGCCATGCTAAAATCATAATCAAAAAAATACTACCATAAACTACAGGAATCAGGTAAAATGATTTTGTTGACTTTTCAAGACCTTGTTTTTGATTTATTAACTTAACTACTTTAATACTCAACCCTATACCAATAACTATTACCAAAGTCAAAAGTAGCGAGACGACAAAATTTAACCAAAATGGATTCTGTTGTAAAACTATCTCCTCATCAATAATTTTTTGGGCAGTAGAAACACCTGTTATATCATCAAAAAGATGTTCAAAGTAAGGGATTCTGGAAGTTGATTTTAATATTGATTTATCAATATGAGCAGCTGCTATAATTGGAATAAATGCAATTCCATATTTTAGAAAGTATTCTTTAATTTTTATCGTCTTTCCTATAAGTCTCGAAATTAAAAACGGCACAAGCCATATAATCAAAGGAATTATTGCGAAAATTATTGACCCTTTAATAAAACCACCAATAAAATTATTGTTTTGTGAAAATGGGGTTAAAATCAAATTGGGAATAAAACCAAGAAATTTATCAGTCACGCTCCATTCCGACCAAATTTCGGAAATGACAAATCCTGAAACCACTAACACAAAAACCATTTCAGCCATTTTCAAAGGTTTCAGCCGAAATAGGTCGTTGGCAAAACCAATGTAAGTGAGATGTGGATTTGGTCTGTTTTCATTTGGTTGTGATTGGTAACTACTACATGTTTTTAGACAACCAGCACACAAAATGCACCTAGAATTATCTGTAATGTTAGCAGGATACAGGTCAACGCCACAACTCTTATAGTTTAAATTATATTGATACTTTTTGTGTATACATGATTTATCCTTGCAAGTAGCACAAACGTTTTTGTCTTTTACCCGCCAACCAAGAAATGAAAGCCGTGAATACAACCCCAATAAATATCCAACAGGGCATACATAACGGCAAAAAGTATTCTTTTCATAAATGCTCCCAACAAGGATTGAAACACCTACAATTGCCAAAAGATAAATTGCCATAAAGAATGGATTGCGATGTATGGCAAAACCTTGAATTCCAACAAAGAGTATTAAAATGTAGAAAACAGTAATTGCCCAACCCGATAGTAACCATTTTGGACGTTTCCGTTTTAAGCCAATTTTGGCAAAGAATGTAGTAATTATTTCAACGGGGCAAATCATACACCAAATTCGACCAAAGAAAATAGCGAGGACAATTATTACAGGCCACCAATACGACCAAACAATCAAATTACCTAAATTAGTATTCCGCAACTCTCTTAAAAAAGCAGCATCTGTTGAATAAGCAGCAAGCCCTGTAATAATTAAAATAACATAAGCCACTAATGATAGGTATTTCAGAGAAACTGGCATGAATGACCAGCTGATAGCCCGGCTTATTTGTTTAAGCATAGCGTTTGATGATATTTGTTTGAGATTGTTTATAGTTTAGGCGTGAATAGGGACAACTCGTAAATACCAAGTTGTTTTTCGATATTGGCTACTTTTTCGACCATAGTATTAAAACCGTCTTCGCCAAAAAGTTTATGCTCCTTTTCCTCAAATTCTTCGCCTAGGGCAAAATATTCATTTTTAGAAACAATTTTCCGTATTGCGGGGAATAATATCGTGTCTTCTCGTGCTTCATGGGGGCGGTACATTCCATTGAAATCGTTAAGCAATTTTATCAGTTTTTGACTTTCATTTGAATCTGTAATTGATTTCATTTTTCCGAATTGTATTATCTGGTCGGTTAAGATACGCCCCACTTTGTGTTGCGAACGTAATACCTGTACCAGATCGGTTAACTTGTTGGCTTTTTCGAACCGGGGAAATAGAAAATCCTCTTCCAGTTTTTCGTGGTAATCTTCAATAAAAGCCCGGATAATCTGCGCAGAATCCTTCAGTACTGCTAAATCGAATTGTTCATTATTTAAAATATGCAGCCTGCATGTATCGTAAATAAGTAAAATGCGGTTCAAAACACCATGCTCACGCATCAGGTCTTCCGAAGGTGATACTTCTTGTTCGCCTTCTTCCGTGCAAGCAGTTACTAAGCCCATACCTGTAATACCGGTCAATGTGCCTAAAATAATGCCTTTTTTAAGAAAATCCCGTCTGTTGTTTTTGGAATCTTTGACGGGATATTGTTTGTTTTTACTGTAAGTTTCCATAATTCAAGTTTTTGATGGTTTATAAATTTTTGAATCTACAGACCATTTCCCTGTCCCGTAAATCAATAAATAAACTAATAGAAGTGTCATGGCAAAATCGGTCCTGGATTCGTGGGCCATAGCCCAAATTCCTTTGTTCAAAAGAATTGGGATTTTGGTGGTAACCAGTGCTGTTGCCATTATGATAAGTAAAGGAATGGATGCTAACCTGGTCAGTAAACCAATTAACACTAAAACCCCGCAAATCATTTCAAATGTGGCAACAAATGCTGCCAGAAACTCAGGATTGGAAAATCCTATTTTTTCAAATCTTGCAGCACCTACCAATTCAGGAAACAAATACTTTTGAATCCCTTCAGAAAGGAAAATCAAGCCTACAATTATTCGCGGGAGAATTGAACGATTATCATTTACACTACTTAAAATGATACTGCTTAAGTTTCTAAATGTATTCATAGTAAGATTTTTTAAATTAATCCCAAACCCAAAGCAACAGATATAAGCATTAGCATAATCGCAACCAAGACCTGGATAAACCGCAATGTTATTTTTTTAAGTAATCTGCTACCAATGAATGCACCTGTAATTGCCGCTAATGTAGCCGAAATGAGCAAAGTAAGATTTTCGTGCAGATTCGATGCTGTAAATCTTGAAGCATAAACCGAAAGTCTTGTAAAATCAACCAAACAGGCAATTACAACGCCCGTTGCAATATAGGCTTCTTTTGATAATCCGCTCTTAATAAGAAATGCACTACGGATTGCCCCCTGTATTCCCGTTAAGCCACCAAAGAACCCGCTTAAAATGCCGCCTGCCATAAGTTTGTTTCTGTTAAATTGAATTTTTTGAATTGAAGGTGCAATCTCAATAATTGAGAAAATAATTAAAAGGATTGCAATAATTAATTTCACAGGTGTTATTTCAAATTCTTTACCCCAAATCTGGTATTGAAAAATTGAAGGTAAAACTGTTATTTTGAGAAGTAACCATGCTCCAATAAATGATGCTAAAATTGCCGGGATGCCAAACCTTAACAAAACAGCTTTATCGGTATTTTTACCAACCAAAGCAATCTTAAAAAGGTTGTTTGAGAAATGCACTACGCCTGTTAGTGCAATTGCAATATCAATGGGAAAGAATATTGCAAATACAGGAGCTAAAATAGTTCCCAATCCAAATCCTGAAAAGAATGTAAGAACGGCAGTGAAAAAGGCTGCCAAACAAATAATTACGATTTCCATTATACTACTATTTTATTACTAATACAAAATTAGGTAGCATTCAGAAGAGAACCGTGGTATTAAAAGATAATAAAATGGTATTATTGAAAATACTTACTCCTGAATTGTGCAGGGGTTATTTTTTCATGTTTTTTGAAAAATTTCACAAAATTAGATGGGTCGTTGAACGAAAGTGTATAAGTAATTTCGTTCATAGTATTGTCGGTATGCAGGATATATCTCTTGGCTTCCAATAATAATTGTGAAGTAATAAGCTCGCTTGCACTTTTACCTGAATGTTTACGGCAAATAATATTGAGGTTTTGTGGAGTTGTATTTAACAACCCGGAAAAGTCGTTGACTTTATGCAATCTGGGACACTCTTTTACAAGTAAGTCCTGAAATTTTTCGAATGTTGTAACCGGAACATTTTTTTCCTGTGATTGTATTTCTGCCAGTTGCAACATTTTTGCAAAGAGAGCCCTCAAGTAACCATGTATGATATGAGTTGAATAAACCGAGTTTTCGGAATATTCCTGTAATAATTCATTAAATATTGCTTCGGGATTGTAGTTGTTGGGAATCGGAATTCTGAATTTTTCTTTCAATTGGCGGTATAAGTTAATGATATCTGTTTCTTTCAGGTTGTCGAAAAAATTAGCCTTAAACAGAATTACAAAACCTTTAGGAATATCTGTAAATTGCCAGTAATGCAATTGACCGGGTTTGAGAAAATAAAATTCCGGGGTCGAAATCATGTATTTCTCAGTCTCAATCCAATGAAAACCTTCTCCGGCGCTTAAAAATATCAGTTCATAATAGTCGTCATGCTTATGGGGTGATGTTTTCTTTATTTTCTCTTTAAATCGTGATATTTTAAAAGTTAATCCTTCATCAAGTTTATTTTTTATGTTAATGAGGTTGTTTTCCATATTTCAAAGATAACCAATTCTTTGTTGGTAGAGTGCGATGATATGAATTTTCAAAAATGATTTTTTTCTGAAATTTTTTCATTTTTTTTCATTTTAAGTTTTACATTGTTAGAGATTCTGTAAAAATTCGAACATATTTGTTTACCATGGTATTAGTTTTTTATCTCTGAAAAACTTTCCTGTTAATTCTTGCGAAGCTTCTGTCGCAAGCCATACTGGGGTTTCTGCACCCTTCTCAACGCCTCTGGAAGCACTTGCGCCACCCATATCTGTTCGCACCCATCCGGGACAAACGGCATTTACAGAAATGTTTTCAGAAAGTAATTCGCTTGAAAGCTGACGAGTAATGGCATTGAGTAATGTTTTTGAAACACAATATGCTGGAGCCCAACCTCCAACAGAATCTGTCATTGAACCTCCACCACTTGACATATTAATTATTCTTGATTTGCTTTTCATGTATGGTAAAAAAGCTTTAATCACTCTCAAGGAACCTATACTATTCGTTGTTAAAGTGTTTATAAGTATTTCATTGTTTTCCTGCAACATGCTTTTATCTTCATGATACATGATTGCTGCATTATTTATAAGTACATCTATTTTAATATTTCGTTTTGCAAATTCACTTGTTGCACGGTCTATACTTTTTTCGTCGCTTATATCCATTAATAAACCATCAACTTCTGATTTCTCTAACCTCAATTTATTAACAGCTTGTTCAAGTTTGTTTTCATTACGTGCTGACATAATAATATGGTGCCCAAGTTTTCCAAGTTGTTTTGCAGTTTCAAACCCTATTCCTTTATTTGAACCTGTAATTAATATTACACGTTTCATCTTACTTAAATTTTTGCATTATTTCGTAAATATTTGGAAAACTGTTCATTGCTTTTATTGAAACAATAATTAGTATTATACTTATAACAATTGTTCCTAGGGATTTTAAGAAAGGGAAAATCATAGCACAATAAATAAGCATACAAACAGCAATGATTATACTAATCAAGCCACCACACTGAATTTTATTTAACATCATTAAGTAACATACGAATACAATAATTCCAGATAAAATTAAAATATGCCCATTTAATAATAAATAAAGAAGTTCCTGGTCATATTTCCCTTTATGCTTAAGTAAAACAAAAATATCGTGCAGTATTCCGTTTCCGAAATACCACAGAGCAGAAATAAATACCCAATGAACAGATAATAACCATTTCATTTTAATTTACAATTTTAATATTGAATGCTCCGTTACTAGTTGCACCGTAAATACGCAACCATAAAGGTAAATACATTTCAGTTCCTCTTGCTGCACTTATATCGCCAAGGTCAATAATGTTTTTATCAATCCATCCGAATGATTTTAAAAGTCTTTTTACCTGATCTTTTGCATCTGAGTCGTTACCACAAATAAATGTGTTGTGATCGCCACTATTAATCATTAAAGGATTAACCATAAGTCCGCACCACATTGTATTTAATGCCTTAACAACTTTTACTGATGGTAATAACTTTTGAATTTCTTCACCTAATGAATTTGTATTACTTAACTCGGGTAATAAACTTGGTGGCATACCTTTACTGAAATCTAAAGGATTTGAAATGTCAATTAAAATTTTACCATTTAGGTTTTTTGCATTTGCGAGTTTTAAAACAGTTATACTATTTCCACCTTGTGTTACATTCAAAACGATTTCTCCAAAAGTTGCAGCTTCTTCAAATGTTCCTAGTTTAACAGAACTATTTTTTGTGTACCATTCACCAAAAGGAGGGTTGCCATAACTATCTTTTGCTGAGCTATTTAATTTTTCTGATACATTTCGTGTACCAATCATTACATCATGTCCAAGTGTAATGAGCTTAGAAGCGTAAGTCTGACCTACTATTCCTGTTCCTAATACTGCTATTTTCATACTGCTCTAATTTAAATTTCTATTGAAAATATTTATTGCAAATAGTAAAACAGATAACCTGTAAAAAATGTTTAAAAAATTGGTTTTCAGGTAAATTAAGGTTAGATAGTTTTATTTTCTAGCTATTTAAATATCGTACATTTAAAATGGTAAAATTTTTTCTTAACAAACTACAATAAAACCAAAGTACGGTACTGTTGAAGTCTTAATTCTTTTTAAATTTAAAAATGAGTAAGTATTTTTTAGAATTGAGTTGCTTTTATTTTGTTTTTTCCAGAACTATAGCATTAAATCTTTCTACTTCTTCCATTACTGGGCTATGTGCCGAGTTTTCGAATGTAAAAAATTCTTTTTGTGGTGCTTTTAATTGATCATAGAAGTCTATTGCTACTGAATACGGGGTTTGATAATCATATTTTCCCTGAAAAATATAAACTGGCACTTGCATGCTGTCAATATCGTTAAACAGGTTTTTATTTATCACATCAGTCCAAAGATATTTAAGTGAAAACAAACTGCCTGGCATAAAATTCATTTTCTCTCCAAATGTGTATTCTTTTAAATCGAGCACCATTTTAATTACAGGCCACATTCCGGTCATTTCGTGGGTTACACCACCACCAAATTGTGTTACATAATTGCGCTCAACCATTAAATAATCTTGCCATTTATCAACACCTGCTAGTGAATCGGGGAAAGTAATTTCCGAAAGTGCTTTAATTGCTTTCTTGTTATTTTGTTTAATGGCTTGTTCTTTTACCCATTCAAACGAAATTTGTTCTCCTTTATATTGGTAACACACTTGTCCAATTCCAAAATATGCATGAAAAAGTTCAGGATATTGGAAAGCAGTTAGTATTCCTAAAAATGAACCCCACGAATGCCCCATGATATAAATTTTTTCCTGATTAAATCGTTTGGCTAAATATTCACTCAGCTCTTTTGTATCCGATATAAATTGATCCAGATTCATGCTTTCAACAGGAATGTTTTTAGAATAGGATTTTCCTGCTCCGCGTTGTTCCCAATATACCATTACAAAATCATTTTCAATAGTCTGGTTTGTAGCTTTCATAAATGCATATTCCGGGCTTCCCGGTCCGCCATGTAGAAAAAGCATTACAGGTTTGGTGGCATCTTTACCACGAATTATAAGATACTGTTCTTGTCCGCCAAGCATTATTTTTTCAATTGTAGAAATACTTCCTGCAATTGTTTCGCCATTAAAATCTGTAATTGGTTCTGCTTTCCCTGGACTTTTAATCCAAAGACTAATTGCAAGAATTAAAAAAATTATTAATATTCCACCAACGAAGTACATGAACACTTTTCCGATTTTTATTATCAATTTTTTCATTTTCCAACTTACTTTTATAGTTAGTATTTCTTTTTAATCAACACTTAATTTTTGTTTTTTCCTGCTATCAAAGTGCAGTAAAATTGATAAAATCATTAGAATTGCACTCATAAAAAGAGGAATAAAAAAATGTTTTTCTATCGGCAATATAAGTCCAAGTGTTACTGCGCCTAAGGTTATTATTCCTGCAAAGATTGCGTATAAATTTGTTTTGTAAAACCAGGCATAAGGGAAAAAGTGTGCTCCTGTTATAATAACATATACCATTGCAAAATAATCAGGCATTTTAATAAGAGTAAAAATTAAAAATGGGAAATAAAATAACTGTGCAAAATTCAGCCAAAGGCCTAATGGTTGCAATGGATTATTCTTATTTGTCCAAATTGTTTTTACTATTTTGGAAAGCAATAATGCAAATGGCAGCATTAAACTTCCTACAATAAATGTTAAAATTGATTTATCATAAGCTTTAATGTTAAGTGTCCATATAAAAGCTATTGCTATCCAAATAATACTAGCAGATAGAATAAAATCAAGTCCATTTTTTGATTTAACAGATAATTCAATTCGTAATTTGTCAAAGTTTTCTTGTGTAATCATTATCATTTTTCTTTTTAAAATACATAAATCGAAAGATTTGAATTTTTTTTTAAACTAATTCAAAAATAGAATTCATATATACTCATAAATAATTCATATGTCAAATTTAGACTTATTATCTAAAATTCATGTACAATTTTTTATATAGAAATAAGCAAATTAAAACTAAAAATATTTATCCTTAAAAAAGTGGTATCTTTGCATGTTTAAAATATTTAGAGAGATTAATTGATGAAGTTTACTGAATTTAATTTGAATGATCGTTTATTAGAAGCGATTTCGTACATGGGTTTTGATGAGGCCACTCCAATACAGGAAATGGCTATTCCTGAAATAATGAATAATAACGATTTAATTGCTTGCGCCCAAACCGGAACAGGAAAGTCGGCAGCATTTATTCTTCCAATATTGAATAAAATTTCTGAAGAAAAAGGTAATTGCATTAATACCTTGATAATTGTTCCAACCCGCGAATTAGCATTACAAATTGAACAGCAAATACAAGGTTTTTCATATTTTGTTCCTGTAAATTCTTTAGCTGTTTATGGTGGTGGCGATGGCAATGATTTTGATGTTGAACGAAAAGCTTTATTGGGAAATGCCGATATTATTGTAGCTACTCCTGGCAAATTGATTTCGCACCTGAAAATGGGCTATGTTAAATTTGATAAAATTAAACATTTAATTCTTGATGAGGCTGACAAAATGCTCGATATGGGATTCTATGATGATATTCAAAAAATCATTTCTTTTATTCCTAAGAATCGGCAAACTCTTATGTTCAGTGCAACAATGCCTCCAAAAATTCGTGTTTTGGCAAGCCAGATTCTAAAAACACCAAAAGAAATTAGTATTGAACTTTCAAAACCTGCCGAAGGGGTTTTGCAGGCTTCGTATCTGGTATACGATAATCAAAAAACAGGATTAATAAAATACCTTTTATTGAATAATCCTGAATACAATAGCATTCTTATTTTTACTTCAACAAAAAGTAAAGTTTCGGAAATTGTTAGGGAATTAAAACGTAAAAACTTTGAAATCGAAGGAATATCATCCGATTTGGAACAGCAACAACGCGAAGAAGTGCTATCAAGTTTCCGATCAAAACGAACACGAATTCTGGTTGCAACCGATGTATTAAGCCGTGGTATTGATATTAAAGACATTAATCTGATAATAAATTACGATGTACCGGGTGATGCAGAAGATTACGTTCACCGTGTTGGAAGAACTGCGCGTGCAAATACAACAGGGGTTGCTCTTACTCTTATTAACGAAAACGATATGCAAAAATTTAAGCGTATAGAAGAACTCATTGATCGCAAGATTATTAAAATACCTGTACCCGCTGAATTAGGAGAAAGTCCTGCATGGAATCCCAAGCTTATTCATAAACATTCGAAACCAAGATTTGTGAAAAAAAAGAAAAAGTAAAGGATCAAAATATATTAACAAAAAACCCTACCTAATTGGCAGGGTTATTCGTTTATTCATGTTATTTGTTTTTTAATAAATCCCGTATTTCGGTAAGTAATATTTCTTCATTTGGTACTTGTGGTGGAGCTGATGGTTTAGCTTCTTCTTTTTTCTTAGCGGAATTTATAGCTTTAATAACCATAAAAACTGCAAAAGCTACAATTAAAAAATCAAAACATACTTGTAAAAAATTACCATAGTTCAATGTAACTGCCTCATTCGATTCGAATACCGGTTTCATAACAATTTTAAGGTCGGTAAAATTTACCCCACCAATAAGCAATCCAAGTGGAGGCATAATAATATCGGTTACTACTGATGACACAATTTTACCAAATGCTGCACCAATAACAATACCAACTGCCATGTCAACTACATTACCTTTCATGGCAAACGATTTGAACTCATCAACAATTTTCATAGTTTATAAATTAATGTTTGGTTACTCTGAAACTTTATATAAAAATCTCTTTATACTTCGCTTGGGAGTTTTTTCAAATTCCTCAGGATGAATCTCAATTTTTGAAATCTGCATGTATTTTGCCAACGATTGGTTTACTTCTTTTTTTGATTCTTCCATAATTTCAAGTAACCGTGCTTCATCAATTTTTTCTGTATCAACCACATCATAATCGGGATAAACCAATGCAACCAGTTTGTTTTTATGATCAATTACAACAGATTCCTGAATATAAGGAAGGTTGTTAAGTTTGGCTTCAATTTCTTCGGGATAAATATTTTCTCCTGATGGTCCGATTACTACACTTTTACTTCTTCCTTTAATAAAAACATAATTTTCATTATCAATTATTCCCAAGTCTCCAGTATGTAGCCAGCCTTCGTTATCGAGAGCCTGAGCAGTAGCTTCTGGATTTTTATAATAACCAAGCATCACATTCTCGCCACGAACAAGAATTTCTCCAACCACATTATATGGGTCTTCTGAATCAATTTTTATCTCAAGCGCATCAATCAATTTGCCAGCCGAACCTAGTTTTGCTTTATCCCAGTTTGCATAACTTATTAATGGCCCACATTCGGTCATCCCATATCCTATGGTAAACCTAAAGTTGATTTTCTTTAAAAAATGCTCTACTTCCTGATTAAGTGCAGCACCTCCAATAATAACTTCTTTAAAATTACCTCCAAAAACATCGGTGAGTTTCGAATTAATTTTATTGTAAATAGCTTTATCAATAATTGGAATACTCATGAGCATTTTCATAGATAATTTCCCTAAAATAGGTAAGAGTTGCTTTTTATAGATTTTCTCAATGATTAGGGGAACAGCAATAACAACTTCTGGCCTTATTTCGTGAAATGCCTGAATAATTATTTTAGGTGATGGTGTTCGTGTTAAAAAGTGAATATGACAACCAATTGTAAAAGGCCATAAAAACTCAAATGCACAACCATAAGTATGGGCAAGAGGCAAGAATGAAACTACATTGTTTCCCGGATCAAGGGGCAAGTTGTTGAGTGCAAAACGAACATTTACGGCCAGACTGTTTAAAGGAATAATAACTCCTTTTGAAAAACCGGTAGTTCCAGATGTATAGTTTAATACACCTATTTCGTTGTTCGAAATCTCATTTATAATTAATTTTTCAGGAGTTATTCCTCCTGGATATTTTTTGTTATAAATGGAATCGAGGGTATTGTATATTGTTTTTATTTTCTCATTTTTTCCTTCAACCAATAATCTAAAATCAGTCAATGCAAAAATTGCTCTAAGATTAGGCATTGCCGACTCATCGAGATTTTCCCAGACAACATCTCCTGTAAACAATACAACAGAATCGGAATGATTTACAATATGATGCACATCGTTAGGGTGAAAATCGGGTAAAATAGGAACAACAACAGCACCATAAGTTATTATTGCAAGGTAGGTCATTGCCCAGTTGGCAGAGTTTTTACCTATAAGCGAAATTTTATCGCCCTTTTTAACATTGCATTCTTCGAACATGATATGGATTCGTGCAATTTTTCTCGCTACATCTTTATACAAGTATTCCTCACCCATATAATCAGATAAAGCCGGAAGATCCCAGTTTTTCTTTAAACTGTTTTCGATGTACTTTACAAAATTTTCTTGTATCATAGTTTTGGTGTTTAGTAAAGCAAGCAACTAAAGTAAACAAAAAAGATGAAATATCAAATGTTCTGTAAACCTTATAAAATCTACGTTGTGAAACAAAATTAATAACGTATTCTGTGAGAGTGTACTGATTTTAAATTTGAGTTAAAATGTTGATTTATTGAACAAAGGAACTTCTGTTTTGTTCAAATTTAAAAAATGGGAAACTCTTATCAATTTTATTTAATTTTACCCATTCAAATTGCAAAATAAGAAGAGATGAAAAATATAATATTAGTACAAGAACTAAATACAAAATTAATAGGATTATCGCCCGAAGAGGTGTTAAAGTATTTTTTAAATGAGTTTAAAGGAAAAATTGCTCTTTCGTCAAGCCTGGGAGCCGAAGATCAGGTATTAACTCATATGATTTGCGACATTGATAAAGATACCAAAATTTTTACTCTCGATACAGGCAGAATGTTTCCTGAAACATATAAGCTTATTGAAAAAACAAATAATAGGTTTAAAATTAAAATCGACATTTATTTTCCTGATTTTAAACAGGTAGAAAAAATGGTAAAAGAAAAAGGGATAAACCTTTTTTATGAAAGTATCGAAAACCGTAAACAATGTTGTCATATTCGAAAAATTGAACCTTTAAAACGTGCGTTTACCAATCTTGATGTTTGGATTTGTGGCTTACGCAAAGATCAGTCTGTTACTCGAACCTATAATGAGTTAGTTGAGTGGGACGAACAGAATGGATTAATAAAAATAAATCCATTAATAGATTGGAGCGAAAAGCAAGTTTGGGAATATATCCGTAAATATTCTATTCCTTACAACGATTTGCACGACAAAGGATTTCCAAGTATTGGTTGCCAACCATGTACCAGAGCAATTGTTCCAGGCGAAGATGTTCGTGCCGGACGCTGGTGGTGGGAACAACCCGATAAAAAAGAATGTGGACTACATAACCGTGGTGAATAAAAAAGGTGCTTCTAAAAAGCACCTTTCATTTTAAGTTATATTAAGTTAATCAAAACCAGCCTGATTCTTGAATTTCAAATGTAGCAGTTCCTATTTCAGCACCATCGCCAAAAATATAAACTTCGTATTGTCCTGGTATTAATGCACCATTGTTGTCCCAGTAAATAGTAACATCAAGGTCGTTATTTATATAATCTACAGGTCGTTTTGCAGAGAAAACAATTTGTTGTCCCTGATAATCAAATAAATCTTCTTCTGATTTTGCTAAAATATAATCATCTGGTCCGGCAATTCGAACAAAAATATCGCGTTCACCAGCTTTTGCAAGTACGTTTTCTTTAATTGTAAAATCAATTTTAATTTTCTCAATTTTATTGATTTTGCTGTTTGCTTTACCACGTTTATTTATAGGTGTAGCTTTAATGTTTTCGGTACGTAATGTACTTGCTAATTCAACTTTACCTGTAAGATCAACATTTTTTTCTTCCAGTTCTTTATTCACTGTTTGAGCTTCAACAATTTCGTTTTTAACTTTAATGTTTTCAGCAACCAAAGCCTGATTCATTGTATTTAACGAATCAATCTGACGAACATAACTTTGAGCAACTGCACGTAAAGTTCCTAACTCAGCTTCCAATTGTTTAATTTTTGCAAAATTGGTAGCTTTTGTTGTCTTAAGTTCATGAATTAATTTATCAATTTTCTTTTTTTCCTGATTTAATTGCTCATTAATTGGGTCATTGTCTGTCATTAAATCATCATAACTGGCTTTTAATTTCTCCAGGTTTGATTGTAATGAATCTTTTTCAGCTGTTAAAACGGTTTGAATTTCTTCGGTTGTGTTACGCTGATTTACATATAACCAGGTTACAACTCCAAGTAAAACTACAAGTAATAACAATAAGAAAATTAATCCGCTTCTCGATTTTTGAGGCTGATTAACTACCTGCTTATTTTGTTGTTTATTGATTTCAGGATTTTGATTTTTGTTTTGATCTTCCATGATTTTTATATTTGATTAAGTATTGTATTTGGTTTGCAAAATTAGTTTATATTTTTAATATGTTCAAAATCTTATGGTTAATAATTAAACGCAAAAGAAATATTATTAGTATTTATTCATTTGTTTCTGAATCTGATAATAAATAATAAACTCCGTTTATCACAATTTCCGAGTTGAGTATTTCATCAGTAACAGTTAAAATTTCTACAAAATTATTTTGTTCAATACCTACATTAACCTGTCTTTTTACAAATCCATTTTCCTTTTTTATAAAAATAAAACTGCTTTTATCATTTGTTGTAACTGCACTTGTTGGTAAAACAAAAGTTTCTTTTTCTGAAATGTAAACTATTGCTTGTATTTCTATACCTACATGTAATTTAAAATCAGCATTTTCAATTTTACACTGAGTATTCAATGTTTTGTTCGTTTTATCAATAATAATTCCAATGTTTTCAATTTTTGATAAATATTTAATGCTCGTGTCAAATGGCTGATAAAATTCAACTTTCTGCCCTGCTTTAATTTTATTAAAATCTTTTTCTAAGATATTTATATTTACTGTAAGTGTTGAAGGATTAATTATTTCGCAAAAGATATCTTTTGTTTCTATAAATTTCCCTTTATTGCCATTAATATTAATTATATAACCCGATATTGGAGAAGTCAGGTAATAATACTTAACAAACTCATCTTTATCAAGAATGTCAATATTTACTCCGAGCATCTCAAGTTGAATTTTAGACGATTTATAAGCATACTGAGCAGTCCAGTAATCCGATTGTGCTTTTTGTAGATTTTTTATTGATGCAGCATTTTCAACGGTAAGTTCACCCTTACGTTTGAATTCTTGTTCAAAATAACGTACCTTACTTTTGTTTTCTAAATATTGTTGTTGTAATGTAATAAAATCAGAATGTGATAATGATGCTATTCTTTTTCCTGCTTTTACAAAATCACCTTCTTTTAAAAAGAAATCGTTTAAAAATCCATTAATGCCTGGAGAAATTGTCATTCTATCTTTTCTATCGACATCTAAAATCCCAGTACATTCAACCGTTTCTGATATTTTCCTTTTTTCTATTTTCCCTATTTTAATACCTGAAAGTATTATTTGTTCAGCACTTAATTGAACTATTCCATCCTCTGTTTTTTTAGAATCTACTTTTTGATTTGTACAAGCTGAAAATATATATAGCACAAACAGAATAATTACAATATTTCTCATAGTTAGAATTTATTTTATATAAAACTCAAGATCAACAGCTGTTATATTGTATTCGAATAAAGTATTTAAATAGTTTAGTTTTATATCAAGAGCAGTTTTAATGCTTTCTAAAAATTCAAAGTACTCAATATCCTCTTTTTCGAATTGTAATGTTGCCATTGTAATCAACGCATCTGCTTTAATCAGAGCGTTTTCATGATAATAAATAAGATTGTTTTGTAACTGATCCAGTTTAATAACCAGATTTTCAATTTCTTTTTCGATATTGAATTTTTGATACTCCAAAGTATTTAACGCTTTTTCAGATTCAATTTTTGCTTGTTGTACTGATACATTTTGAGGGATAAACCAAACAGGAAAACTTACACCAATACTCCAGCCATTAAATCCTGGCGTATTATTTATTTCCTGATTAAAATACCCGGCTGATATTTCTGGGAAAAACTTAGACCTTTCAATATTTAATTTTGCTTGTTCGATCAGATATAAATTGTTATAATAATTCAATAAAATTGCACTGGAAAACCTTTCATCAGTATCAGTTGAAGGATTTAAAGAAATAATTTCAAGTGAATCTGATTCGGGAATATAATCCCCTTCTTTGTTCATTATTTGCTTAAGATTATTTTCAGCAATCATAAGTTCTTCTTTAATCTTTTGAATTTCATTATTAACAGATGCATATTCAGTTTCAGCAATAATTTGTTCGAGAACATTTGATTCTCCCAAGTTATATTTAAGCTGTGTAATTCGTACAAATTCTTTGAGTAAGTCAGCTTTTTGTTGTTTTATCTTATACTGATTTATAATAAAAACCCATTTCAGATATGCTTTTTTTACAAGCACAGTAACTTGTTTCTCAGCAATAGTATATTCTGTTTCTGATAGAGCAATTTTTTCATTTAAGTACTTTCCATTTTTAAAATGAGTTAGTATTGATCCAAAATTCTGATCAATTTCGAATGATTGATCTATTAGCATTGAATTTATTTGTCCATGATGGTAATTAAATTGAGTAGGTTCAAAATTTAAAACACCTTTTTTTGCTAATTTTGATTCTTTTATTGAAAGTTGAGCATTTTGTAAATCGGGATTATTTGCAAGAGCTGTTTCAACAGCCTGAGTTATTGATATTTTTTGAACATTAATCTTTTCCTGTGCAAATATTTTTTGAGAACTACTTATTCCAGTAATAAAAATCGTAATTTGAATAAACAAGGAAATTCTAAAAATTATTCTGGTTTTATAATTCATAATTTGAAATATATCGGGTGTTAGTTTTTCTTGAATATAAAAATAGGACAAAAAAAGCAAACTCAATAATTCTATATCTGGATATTATATAAAACAAAAAAACCGACTTGTATTGTCGGTTTCTGAATAAAGTCTTAAACTGTTATATTTTCTTTAGCTGACTGTTAATGAGTAAAAATACTCCAATCAGAACAAACGGAATGCTTAACCATTGACCCATATTTAAACTCATACTTGATTCAAAATCTACTTGTACTTCTTTTATAAATTCAATAAAGAACCGAACAGTAAATAAGGAAATTAAAAATAAACTAAAAATAAAACCATTTTTTAATGTAGTTGTTTTCTTCAGATAAATTAAATACAATACAATAAATATTACAAGGTAACAGAGGGCTTCATATATCTGAGTAGGGTGTTTCGGGATTATTTGACCATCACGAATAAAAATAAATCCCCATGGAAGATTGGTTTCTATACCATAAATTTCGGAGTTCATTAAGTTGCCCATTCGAATAAAGAATCCTGCTAATGCTACTACAATTACAATTCGGTCAAGTATCCATAAATACGGTTTTTTATTTTTGCGGGCAAAAAAGTACAATGATAATAAAATACCAATTGCCGCTCCATGACTGGCAAGACCGCCATGCCATATGAAAAGTATTTCCCATGGATTTCTTAAATAATACTCGGGTTGGTAGAATAAACAATGTCCTAGGCGTGCACCCAAAACTGTTCCTATAACCATATAAATGGTAAGTTTATCGAGCAATTCAATTCCTAAACCCTCTTTTTTAAATATCTTTTGCATAATCAGATACCCAAAAAAGAACGATGCTGCGAATAATACACCATAATATCTTATGCTTAATCCCCAAAAACCAACTATTTCAGGGTCAACATTCCAGTTAACGTAATTAAGAATCATGTAATTTTTATATTAGTAAAATACAAATGTAAAAATTTTTCATTGGCTTGACATTATTTTTATATATGCGAAATGTTATAAAAAGTTAAAATTGATTTATATGTGGTATCTAAATTGTAATTCTTTTGCCTGATTATTTAAATAAACTTTTTAAGTTTGTAAATTACTTTATACTTGAATAATGATGAATAAGATAATCTTAAGTACTTTATTATTTTTTGTGCTGATTGTTATTGCCGTAAGTTGTGCCAAGGTTGTTTCGCCAACAGGTGGTCCAAAAGATGAATTACCTCCCGAAATTATTTCAAGTACTCCCCAAAACTATTCAACAAACTTTAAAGATAAAGACATAAAAATTACATTTAATGAGTATATACAAATAAAAGATATTAATAGTAATCTAATTGTTTCTCCACTAATAGATGAAAAACCTATTATACGTGTTAAAGGGAAATCGTTAAACATATCATTTGAAAAAGATTTTCGCGATTCTACTACCTATAATATGTATTTTGGTAATTCATTACAGGACTATAACGAAGGAAATCCATTAGAAAATTTTCAATTTGTATTTTCTACAGGTGATTATATTGATTCATTATCAATTCAGGGAAAAGTGTTAAATGCTTTCGATATTATTCCTGTCGAAGGCGTTTTTGTTATGCTTTATTCCGATTTCTCTGATTCTGTTCCTCTAAAACAAATACCAAATTATATTTCAAAAACAAATAAAGATGGCGTATTCCAAATTAATAATATCCGTCATGGAAATTATAAAGTGTTTTGTTTAAAGGATTTGAATAAAAATTATATATTCGATATTCCAGATGAGGAAATTGCTTTTACAGATTCTCTTATATCATTTGAATTAAAAACGATTACTCAAACGGATACTCTATTTAAAGAAGATCTTATAGAAAAGATAAATGAAGATGTAAAAAAGAAAAAAAGTAAAGAACAAAAAATAATTGATACAATAATTACACGAACAGTTATTGATTATCCTGTTAACGAATATGTATTTATGTCGTTTACCGAAGAGTATGTAAAGCAATATCTGAAAAACTACTTGCGAGATGAAAAACAAAAAATTGAGATCATACTAAACCAACAAGCCAAGGATAGTGTTATTTTCAAACTAATTGATTTTCCTGATGCAGAATTCATTAAAGAAGTTTCTGCAAAAACAGATACTTTTATATATTGGTTAACCGATTCAGCAATCTATAATAAAAAAGAGTTGTCAGGATTATTTTCATATCAAAAAACAGATTCGAATAATATGTTTGTTTGGACAAATGACACAATTAAATTAAGATATTTGGAAGTTAAACTGAAGAAAAATGAACTCCCGGATACCAGTTTAAAACCAGTTTTTAATATTAAAGAAAAATCAACTCTTGACTTAAATAAAAGGATAAGTTTTAAATGCCCATCCCCAATAGATTTTATTGATACATCAAAAATAAAATTGATTTCAATAGTTGATACGATTGAAACGTATATGAAATATTCTATTAAACCGTTTGAGAACAAAAACCGGGAATATTATTTTACTACTATTTTTGATGAAAATAAATCGTATCGATTAGAATTGTTATCATCAGCTTTGAAAAACATATATGGACAGGTTAATGATACACTTATATATGAATTTAAAACACAAAAACTTGATTTTTATGGCAAACTGCTTATTAATATTACTGGCATTAATATAGGTTCAAATGTAATTGTTCAGTTAATAGAAAAAAGTAAAGAAGAAAAGATTATTCAGCAAAAAATAATTAATCAGGATCAAATTGTTGAATACTCCTATTTATATCCCAAAGAACATATTGTTAAACTTATTTTTGATAGAAATAATAATAATGTATGGGATACTGGTAATTATATGAAACATTTACAACCCGAAGATGTTTTATATTATGAAGCCCCGGCTAAAATTCGTTCAAACTGGGATGTAGAAATAAGTATTGATTTATCAAAACGTATGTAAAATGTCTGTACTATTAGAGTTTGCAATGTTCCCAACCGATAAGGGAGTAAGCGTAAGCGATTATGTTTGTAAAATAATTGCAATGATTAAGAGCAAAAATATTAGTTATAAGCTTACAGCAATGGGTACAATAGTAGAAACAGAAACGTTAGAAGAAGCATTAGATATTGTTCAAGAATCTTATACTGTACTCGAACCTTTTTCTGAAAGAGTTTATTCGTCAATTAATATTGATATAAGAAAAGCTTCAAATGGTAGATTATATAAGAAAATTGAATCTATTGAATCGAGGATTGGTAAAGTAGAAAAATGATATTTATCGTTTTTCGATAAAAAAGTGGAACAATATTTGTAATAATTCGTAAAATATAATCTACTTTTAGAAACTTTAAAAATTTAAAATTAACCTTTATGAAAAAACTTTTACTTTTTTTGTTTATTTTATCTGTATCAATTGTTTCTGCCCAAAAAACAATTAAAATTAATATACAGGAAAACAACACTACAAAATCAATTCAAAACGAGAAAATAACATCTACGGATAAATTCAATATTAAAGAATCGATATATTCTATAGATGTAGTTTCACAAAATAGCAAACAAGGCGAATATGTTCAGTTGCAGGCTGATGGTTTGCAAAAAACATTCAATGCAGGGAATCCCGAATTGCCTGTTTATTCTAAGTTAATAGAGATACCTCTAGGTTCAAAAGTAGAAATAAATGTTTTGAGTTTTGACGAAAAAGAAATTCAACTTGGTGAACATGGAATCAAAACAAAAATTATTCCTGCTCAGGAGTCTGTTTCTAAAAGTAGCGATCCTGATAAAACTCCTTTTAAATTAAATAAAGAAATATATAACAAAAACGATTTTTTCAAAAATGAATTTGTTCAGTTTGAGGATAATGGATATTTGCGTAATAAACACTTAGGTTTTATTCAAATATCTCCTTTTGAATATAACCCGGTAACTAATATTTTAAAAGTAAGATACAATTTTGAAATAGAAGTAAAGTTTATTGCTGATAATAAATCAGTAAGAATTAACGAGAAAAACTTACAATCACCTTATTTCGAAAATTTACCCCTTCAAACCATAAATACAGTTGCTGACACAAAAGCTTTAATTTCTGCCCCTGTAAAATATGTAATTGTTTCTCACAGAATGTTTGAAGCAACTTTACAACCTTTTATCG
>MENE01000044.1:0-178 GCA_001769005.1 Bacteroidetes bacterium GWA2_31_9b
ATTTCTAAAGTTTATTTTATTCTTGCTTTCGTATGTAATACTGTAAGTTGTTCCTTGAGTAAAACCGTTAATATTTATATAGTTTGATTGATCTTTAGTGTTGCAGGATTCAAAAAATAAGATCGTTAAAAAAATAAAAATAATTTTTTTCATGATGATTGGGATTTTAAAACGGTGC
>MENE01000044.1:265-1141 GCA_001769005.1 Bacteroidetes bacterium GWA2_31_9b
CATCGAATGCCAACATTTCATCAGGAATACCTAAGTTGTATATCATTTTCTGAACAGCATCGTTCATTACCGGCGGACCACATAAGTAATATTCAATTTCTTCGGGTTCTTCGTGTTTACTTAAATATTCATTGTAAACAACTTGGTGAATAAACCCGGTTAAACCAGTCCAGTTGTCTTCTTTCTTTGGTTCAGAAAGGGCAATATTGAATTTAAAATTCGGAAATTGTTTTTCAATTTCACGGAATTCGTCTTCGTAAAATACTTCGCGCAATGAACGTGCACCATACCAAAAAGAAACTTTTCGATTTGTTTTTAGTGTATTAAATAAATGAAAAATATGTGAACGTAATGGAGCCATTCCTGCACCACCGCCAATGTAAATCATTTCTCGCTCGGTATTTTTAATATGGAATTCACCATAAGGTCCCGAAATCATTACCTTATCACCTGGTTTGCGGGAGAAAATAAATGATGAACAAATACCGGGATTTACGTTCATAAATGTTCCTCTTGTACGATCCCATGGTGGAGTAGCTATACGGATGTTTAATTTTACAATATTTCCCTCTTTTGGGTAATTAGCCATAGAATAAGCTCGATATGTTTCTTCGGGATTTTTCATTTTTAAATCCCACATCTTGAATTGATCCCATTCTTCGCGGAATTGTTCGTCAATATCGAACTTTTTAAAATCCACTTCGATTTTTGGAACATCAATTTGGATATATCCTCCCGATTGAAAATTAAGCGTTTCTCCTTCGGGTAATTTAACAACAAATTCTTTAATAAAGGTTGCAACATTGTAATTAGAAATAACCTCACATTCCCATTTCTTAATTCCCATTATTTCTTCAGGAATTTTAATTTTCATGT
>MENE01000044.1:1308-6256 GCA_001769005.1 Bacteroidetes bacterium GWA2_31_9b
TTGTTCGATAGAGTTGTTAATATTGAACTTCCGGGTTCTACAATAATTTCTTTTTCTTCGTTTATTGTAAGTTTAACATCTCCCTGTGGAGAAAGTTTCTGACGAGCATACAAGAGTATAATTACCAACGAAAGGATAATAAGAAGGAATATTGTAATGCCAAGGAAGATAACTGTGAAATCTGATGTTAAAAGTATCATATATTTTAGTTTAGCTTTAAGCTAATAGCCACTGGTTCTTAGCCTTTTTTTAATTAAGTTAAATTATATTTTAATATTATAATTTTATTCCCATAAAACCCATAAATGCTATGCCCATTAGTCCGGTAATTATAAATGTTATACCTAAACCTTTTAGTGGAGCGGGTACATTTGAATAACGAATTTTTTCGCGTATTGCAGCTATGCCAACAATTGCTAAGAACCATCCAACACCCGATCCTAACCCGAATACTGTTGCTTCGCCAAGCGTATTGTATGCCCGTTCCTGCATAAATAAAGACCCTCCTAATATTGCACAATTAACAGCAATAAGTGGTAAGAAAATACCTAATGAATTGTATAGAGCAGGAGTGAATTTTTCGACAATCATTTCAACCAATTGTGTCATTGATGCTATTACAGCAATAAATATGATAAAGCTTAAAAAACTTAAATCAACATCAGCTAAATCTTGGCTTAACCAAGCCAGCGCTCCCTCTTTTAGCAAATAATTCTCGATTAGGTAATCAACAGGTACTGTTATACCTAACACAAATATAACAGCTATTCCTAAACCTGTAGAAGTTTTAACAGTTTTAGATACTGCAAGGTATGAACACATTCCCAGAAAGTATGCAAATATCATATTATCGATAAATACCGACTTTACAAATATATTTATGAGATTTTCCATCATCTATCTAATTATTTCAATTATTTTGTTTCTATAAGTTTTTTGTTTCTAGCTCTTTGAATCCATATAATTATACCAACAACAATAAGAGCCATTGGAGGCAAAATCATTAATCCATTATTTTGGTAACCAAAATCATATACACTTTCAGGAATTACCTTAAAGCCCCATATAGTACCTGAACCAAGCAATTCACGGAAAAACGAAACGATTAAAAGAATAATACTATAACCGGCAGCATTTCCTAATCCATCTAAGAATGAGGGCCAGGGTTTATTTCCCATAGCGAAAGCCTCAAGGCGACCCATTAAAATGCAATTTGTTATTATTAATCCTACAAATACTGAAAGTTGTTTACTAATATCATAAACAAAAGCTTTTAATATTTGATCAACAAGTATTACCATTGCGGCAATAACAACAAGTTGAACAATAATTCTAATTCGTGGAGGTATATAGTTTCTAATCAATGATATTACAACATTCGAAACTGCTAAAACTACCATAACAGATATTGCCATTACAAAGGCAGGTTTCATCTTTACTGTAACAGCTAAAGCTGAGCAAATACCTAAAACCTGAACTGTTATAGGATTACTTGATCCTAAGGGTTCAGTAATTAGTTTAATATTTTTACTCGAAAATAGAGGTTCTTTTTCTGAGCTCATTGTATTTTATTTATTTAAATTTTTAAAATAAGTTTCATAGCTACTCAGGCAATCTTTGAGCATTTGATCAACACCTTTACTTGTAATTGTTCCTCCTGAGATACCATCTACTTCATATTTTGATTTAGGATTTGCAGTACCTCCTTTTAAAACACTTACAGATACAAATAATCCAGATTCGTTAAATATTTGTTTGCCAATAAATTGAGATTGGAATTCTTTTTTGTCAATTTCGGCACCAAGTCCGGGAGTTTCTCCTTTGTGTGCAAAATTAGCTCCGTAAATAGTTGAAAGATCGTTATTTAGAGAAACATATCCCCAAATTGGGCCCCATAATCCTTTTCCATATACAGGAATTATATATTGAGTTTCGTTGTCAATTGAACTTATAAAAATTGGTAGACTTCTTTCTTCAATAGGTTTTGCAAGTTCCTTTTTCATATCAATTGTAAATGCATCAATTCCTTCTTTTTTTATACCTGTTGAGGAAATTACATAGCTCTCAATTATGTATTTGCTAAATAGTTCTTCAGCATTTTTTGTAGTGGTTTCAATGTTTACTGATGTAAGAATATTTTGTTTATTGTTAATTTCTACATTTTTTTTCTGAAAAGGTTGAAGAATAATGGCCGCAATTGATAATAAGGCTGCAACGAATATTACTAACCCCGATGAGAATAAAAATATATAGGTATTGCTAAATGATTTCATATTCCAATTATTTATTATTCTTGTACTTTTACTTGTACTTTAACTCTTTTAAGTCGTTTACTGATATTTGATTCAATAACATAATGATCAATCAATGGTGCAAAAACGTTCATTAATAAAATTGCAAGCATCATTCCTTCCGGATAAGCAGGATTAAGAACCCGTATAAGAATAGCTAAGAACCCTATTAAAAATCCATAAATAATTTTCCCGTTTGCAGTTTGTGCAGCTGATACAGGATCGGTAGCCATAAATACAGCACCAAATGCAAAACCACCGAGCATTAAATGCTGATATGCAGGAACTTCCATATATGGATTCACTGCAAAAATGTTAAGGATTAAACCCATTACTAATCCTCCAACAACTGTAGAAATCATAATTCGGGCACTTCCTACTCCTGTAAAAAGTAAAATTGCAGCACCAATTAGTATAGCAAGAGTTGATGTTTCTCCAATTGAACCGGGCATAAAACCAAAAAACATATCTGAAACACTTGGTAGGTTGTTGATATTACCGGCAGCTGCTTCGGCAAGAGGTGTAGCACCTGTAAATGAATCAATAATTCCTTCGCCTTTCATCATGCCGTGTGTCCAAACTTCATTACCCGACATGTAAGAAGGGTATGCAAAAAATAAGAATGCACGTGCAGTTAATGCAGGATTAAATATATTCATTCCAGTTCCACCAAAAACTTCTTTACCTATAATTACAGCAAAGGCAGTTGCAAGTGCAACCATCCATAATGGAACATCAACTGGCAGAACCAAAGGAATAAGCATTCCGGTAACAAGGAACCCTTCGTTTACTTCGTGTCCACGATATTGTGCAAAAGCAAATTCAATACCCAAGCCAACTACATACGAAACTACAATAATTGGTAAAACGCTAATAAATCCTGTAAAAAAGGTTTGCCATAACGAACTTTCCTGACCAATTGATAAAAAATGCTGATAGCCAACATTCCACATTCCAAAAAGCAACGCTGGAACTAAGGCTAAAACAACAACAGTCATAGTACGTTTCATATCATTGGCATCACGAATATGCGTTCCTTTAGTAGTAACTGTATCGGGAACAAACATAAACGATTCAAATGCTTCAAAAGTAGAATGGAACTTTTCAAATTTTCCACCTTTCTCAAATTTTGGTTTTATTTTGTCTAAATATCCTCGTAATGATTTCATTAATCGGTATTTTAATTTTTTCTAATGTTCTTTTTCAATAATTGTTTATAAGCTAAATACTAGCTCATCTCTACTCTTGTTAAATCAAGTCCTTTTCGAATAATTGATTGTACATCTATTTTTGAAGTACAAACAAATTCGCATAAAGCAAAATCCTCTTCATCAACTTCATAAATACCTAGCTTTTCCATTAACTCAATGTCTTCGGCAAGTATGGCTTTGATTAAATGTACAGGATAAATATCCATTGGAAAAACCTTGTCGTACTCGTTAGTCATAACAAAAGCTCTATGACCTCCATGCAAATTGGTGTCGAGAGTATATTTTTTGCCAGGCATTAACCACGACAAAAATGTACGTGAAGCACTGTATTTTTGAATTCCGGGAAGTGCCCATCCAAAAAACTCAAAGTATTTACCTTCAGGAATAACAGTAATCTGATTATCGTAAAAACTAATAAATCCTTCGTTACTTATTTTTGTTCCGGTTAAAACATTTCCGCTAATAAATCTATTATTACCCGATTTTACATTTTCTTTTAGCAGGCTTTTAATACTTGCGCCATTTATTATTTTTAAATATTTTGGATGAATAATTTCAGATCCCGTTATTGCAACAGTTTTTGTTACATCATAAATACCTTTTTCAAATAATCGTCCAATTGCAATTACTTCCTGTGGATAAGTGTACCAAATAATATCCCCTTTATTTATAGGATCGATTTTATTTATTTGAACTCCTACATTTCCTGTAGGATGAGGCCCTGTAAAATAATTTTTCAGAACACCTTTAGCTTGATTGTAAGCTTCGGCAACAGGATAATCTGCATTTAAATTTAAATGAATAGTTCCTGTTGTAAGTTTCGAAAGCACATCAATTCCTTTTTGAAACATGGCAGTATCATCACTAACAACAAAATCCATATCAGGGGCTAATGGAGCAGTATCGAATGCTGAAATAAATATTGATTTTGGAGTATCTTTTGGATTGGCAATAACAGAATAGGGTCTTTGTCTTAATAATGGCCACATTCCACTTTCAAGTAAAATCAAAATTATTTCATCACGAGTCAACGTTTTTGGATCACTTACTTTAAATTCGTGATAATCAATTTTTTCGTCGGAATGAATAATAACTTCTTGAATAACTCTACGTTCACCTCTGTTTATTGCAGTTATTTCACCACTAACAGGAGATACAAACAGAATTTCGGGTTGTAATTTATCAAAAAATAATGGTGAACCAGCTTTTACTTTATCACCAACTTTTACAACTAATTTAGGTCGGATTCCCTTAAAATCGGTAGGCTTTACTGCATAATATTCTGCTTGATCTGCTTTCTTTATTATCTTTTCGGCTTCTCCAAGAAGATTAATATTTAAACCTTTTTTAATTTTTATAACTTGCGACATGTTATTCTGTTGTTCGGTTTATTTTATATGAACTTTAACCAATTTAATCCAAATTAAACAAAAAGTCAATCTATTA
>MENE01000044.1:6315-7665 GCA_001769005.1 Bacteroidetes bacterium GWA2_31_9b
TTATTTTATAAAAAGTAAAAATACGTATAGAAATTAAACAAAGCATTGATTAGTTGTTAATTATTAACAAATCAATATATATAGGTATCATTATATATAAAAGTTGTGCAAATATAATTTTATTTTGAATTTCGAATGAAAGTATTTAATATTTTTTTCAAGTTTTTTAAATAATCAAAAAAAATGGGTATTCAAAAAAGAATACCCATATTAAAATAGAATTAAATTTTATCCTAAAGGAATAATTGTTTTTTTGAATGAATCGTTAATAACAGTAGCAAGAGCTATATATAAAGCTAGGCTACCACAAATAACTCCATCAATACCACCTAAAAACTTTAATACAGCACTACCTGTAAAATCAGCAGCAGCTAATAATGCAAATAGTATTAAAACGGTAATAAATAATACTCTCATAATTTTTGACATAGCAAAACTGGCAATTACTAAACCCAGCGTGAATACACCCCAAGCGGTTAAAAACCAACCCATTGCAATTGCTGAAGGAGCTTCGCCAAAACCTAATTTAGGCAGAATCATTAAAACAATAAGGCTAATCCAGAAAAATCCATACATAGAGAATGCAAGCATTCCAAACATGTTGTTTTTCTTCCATTCAAATTTACCTGCAATAATCTGAGCTATTCCACCAACAAAAAGGCCCATAGCCATTATCATTGTATCTAAAGGGAATAAACCAATATTGTGCAGATTTAATAATATGGTTGTTAAACCAAAGCCGGTTAATCCAAGTGGAGCAGGATTAGTAGTTGTGTCGGCTAAAAGTACAAATTGTGGCTTTTCAGTCATTTTTAAATTGTTTTAGTTAAAATAGGTCGCAAAAATAGAAATTATTTTTACTACAACTAAATAAGGACAAATTATTTGATAAGTTTAAATACAAAATGTTTGAAAAATCAATATGGGTGAACTATTCGTTAAATCTTACCGAGGTTGCTTTAAAGCTTAAACAAATTTCTGAACCTTCTATAATGTTTAATTTTTCGAGAGATAAACGTGTGATTTCTGCAATAATATCAACACCAATATCAATAACTATATCAATTCCTATCCGTGATGGGATAATTTCTTTTACATTTCCTTTAAAGTTATTTAACGCAGTAGAATCAATCTCCGAATTCGAAAGAAAAATTTCATTAGCTCCAATCATAACAGTACCATCGCAGTCGTTACAATCTGTTAAAACAAAAAAACTTACTTTGTCTGTAATTCGAGCTAGTTTGTATTTATTCGGTTCTTGTGATATCAATTGAGCATGAAAAAAATTTTTTACACCAACAAATTCAGCAACAAAAGAAGATTTTGGATGATGAAACACTTCATCAGTTC
>MENE01000045.1:0-1894 GCA_001769005.1 Bacteroidetes bacterium GWA2_31_9b
TATGGCTTGCCAGCAGGCAAGAAGGCTGGGGTTAGTCAAGCTCGCAAACTGATTGGGCTTTAGCCCAATCAATACTAATGCAAATGAATCAATTTTTAATAAATAACCTTGATAAGATTATCTGAAAGAAAATTCATTTTTTAGAATAAATGCACCACTTTCTGGTACAGAATAATAATGTATGCCATAAGCTTTGCAATCTTTTTTCCATTGTTTTATTTTGTTTTCAGAGTTTGATGAATCAAAAATAACCAAGCTAAAATCAAAATACTTTTTAAGATCTTTCATCTGAATATTCAGATTCTCAGATAATATAAGGATATCTGCTTTAAACGGAACTGATGTTTCATGCCTGAATAACTCTGATTTATTTATTTGCACAATTTTTTGATTTCGGAACATGAAACTGTTAAACAAATTTTCTTTTAACAACTCATTTTGAATTATTTCAGGATGATTTATTTGTTGGAAATCCCAAAATGGATGAAAGTTGAATGGAATTAACTCAGTTAATTCCTCATTCTGTTTGTTTATATATAATTTATTTGTTTGTCCCGAGTAAAACTCTATTGCTGATGTCTTTGGTATATTGTAAACAATTAATCCTGATTCATGACGTATTATATATATTTTAAATGTATTGATTAGCAGTATAACAATCATAAATAAAAATGAAACACGTAAGTAATTTAATTTTTTGGTGATAATGAAAAATGAAAGTATTAAAAGCATGGTAAGAATGAATAAAAACTCAGTTGTATTTATATAGAGCGATTCTATTGTAGAGTAGGGGATATTTTCAATTAATCGAACCGCAAAATTCATAAATTTTACGAGCATTTTTAAACCAAATGCAACTATCGTTGAAATAAATTCAGAAAACGAAAATACCAGTAAGGTTACAGCAAAATAAATAATGAACATGGATAAAGGAATAACAAAAATATTTGATAAGATGAAATAGGAAGGAAACCTATGGAAATAGAACAGTGTTAACGGAAAAGTCCCAATTTGAGCTGCCAATGTAACAGATATAAGTTGCCACAATTGATCGGGTAAATAACTATTGAATTTGAGCTGAGGATAAATGTGGGGTTGAAAAAATACGATACTCAGTACAGCAATATACGAGAGTTGAAATCCGACATCCATTATCGAAAAAGGATTGTAGATTAACATAAAAAATGCAGCCATAGCAAGTGTATTGTAAATATTGCTTCTGCTTGAGAAAATATTTCCTGCACAAACAAAAGAAAACATAATAGTTGCTCGCATTACTGAGTTAGAAAGCCCGGTAATAAATGCATATCCGAACAAAACAAGAATAACTAATAAATATCTGATTATTCGTCCATATTTATTTCTTTCAAGAAAGAATAATAACTTACTGATTATTATAAAAATTACACCAACATGTAAGCCTGAAACAGCTAACACATGCATTGCTCCGGTAGCCGAAAAACTCTCTTTTATTTCAGGACTTAATTCTGATTTGTACCCTAAAGTTAAAGCTGATAATACTGCAAATTCATCTCCTTCAAAATTATTTTTTTTATACAAATTGAGCAGTTTTTGCCTTACCCGGTTTGATAGAATATAGATTTTTGATCCTTTGTTTTTTGCAATTACTGAGTATTGATCAGATTTTATATAAACCTGATAATGAATATCTTTATAAAATAGATATTTCTTAAAGTTAAAACTGTTAGGATTCCCACTGTATTTTGTTTCATTAATAAAACTTTGAGCCAGAAACTGGTCTCCTAATTCAGGTATTGCTGATCCGGAGTCTTTTTCAAAGTAGCATATCAGTTTAGCATGTATGGGTTTAAAAACGACTGAATCATTTATGTTTTGAAGCTCAATTATTGCCTTTATCGAATTGTCTTTTATC
>MENE01000045.1:1928-7653 GCA_001769005.1 Bacteroidetes bacterium GWA2_31_9b
ATTTAGCTTCAATAATCTCTGCTTTACTTTCGTATTTCATTTGAACGAATGCCATCCCCGAAAAAACAATAAAAAAACTTACCAATACACCAAAAATGCGGTTTGTAACGAACTTGTTCGATTGTTTTGTAAACTCAATAATTACTAGAAAAATAAAAAGAACAAAACTGATTTCAACAAATGGGAGTTTAAATTCAGGGAATTGTATTTTGATTAGAATTCCTGCAATTAATGGAATAACAAACCTGAAGAATGGTGCCTGATGCAGGAATTTCTCGAACATTATATTTAATTACAAATCAATAACATATAAATAAAAGCTTGTGATAGATTATAAATTTATAGTTTTAGGATTAGAAAATAAAGGATAATTCAAAATAAATTTGTTTTAATACAAAATGAAGAGATGTATTTTTAATTAACCTTTGAAAAAGGGGATTTGAAATATAAAACACTAAGATGAAAATATTATAGTTTTTGCGAGCGGCGCGAAACAGTCTATTAGAGACTACCGGTCTGCCGCCAGCGGACTCAGCGTTGCTAACAATGACAAACCCCTCTTATTCAATGCGAACACCCCCAATTCATTGTCATAACGAGCGCAGTTATCTTTAAAGACTGCTTCAATCGTCCTAAAGGACTCATTCGCAGTGACTTTTCACTGGAGTTGCCATTTCTGTATTATAGCCCAAAAAATTGGTTAGACTCTTGTAATTACATGTTAAGCTGAATATGCGATTTTGTTTAATTTCCCCCTTGAGGGGGATAAAGGGGGTAGGAATATTACAAAAATTTATTTAATCCTTTGATGAATATCAAATAGGTTGATTTTACTACATAAAAAAACCGCCCTTTTGGGGCGGTTTTCAATATATATAAAGAGATTAATTATTGAATAACAATTTTCTGAACGTTCACAGAAGTACCATCATTAATTCTGATGTAATATACTCCTTTAGCGCTGTTACTAATATCAATAGCTGATTTGGATAAACCATCCTGAACAATTTGTTTTTCAAATACAACCTGACCAGAAATATTTACAATTTCTACCTTAAATGTACCTGCTTTTTGAACATTCATTTCAAGTGTAAATTGTCCGTTACTTGGGTTAGGGAAAATGTTCATAGATACAATACCATCAGGATTATTAATACCTGTGATAACGCTGTATGAACCATTGTATTCAGAAGCTAATATACCATCAAATGCTTCAATTACGTAGTAAATTGTACTTGATGTTGAAGCTGGTATTGTTCCGCTAAATACTGAAGTAAAGCCTTCTTGTGTAAATGTAACTTCGGTATCTTCAGAACCTTCTGCAGTTCCCCAATACAATGCCCCTTCCATATTTTCAGCCGTTGTTTCAATATCGGTAAGAGTTGCTGTAACAACAACAGCATCAGCAGTTGTTGGAGCAGTTGGATTTATTGTAACACTACTAATTTCTGGATAAGTATTTACATCAGAAGCACCACGTGGTAATATTTCGAATTTACTTCCTGAGTTAAACCATGTTATTACACCGGTGATATCATAAACTGCATTAATTGTAAGTGCTAAATCAGCATATAAAGTTTTATAAATTGTAATGTCTCCACTACCATCGTTCACAACAAAACTTCCACTGCTTCCACTTGTGCAAGTTGCACCTGTTACGTTAACTAATGCACTTTCATAAGCTTCATTACTTACATCAAGTGTAGTTAACTCAATAGGATCAGGAACTGTATTGCCTGAATTTTTAATTGTAAGACTGGTAATACTTACAAGCTCAGTTAATAAATTATATTCATCAACAGTAGCTACTAACTCAACGCTATCGCCTAGTACAACCGGGAAAGAGCTGCTATAAACATAAATAGCATCCCATTCACCATCACCATCTTGTAAATAGAACGATGTTGTTGTACCTGCTCTAACTGCTGTTACAATACCTGATGTTTTAATTTGTTGACCATCGTAAAGTGAATTTGCAGGAGTTGCAGTTGTATACTGAATATCATGAATTGTAACTTCCTGAACTTCAACAATATTAACCGTTACTTCCCATTCCATAATGTTCGTACCGTTTTGAGCAGTAACTGTGTATGTAAATGGAGTTGTAAAATCCTGTTCAGTATCTGATGCAATATCAACAATAGCACCTGCAGAAATTGTAAATGTTGGTGTTAATGCTGAAGCGTCTGTACCATAAGGCATGTAAACTGTAATGATAGTATCAGTAACATTAATTTCCACACTGTCCATATCGGCTATTTCGAATGTAAGAATCTCAGCTTCAGCACTTGCTGTTGGATTAACAGTAACAGTTACTGTCCAGTCTTTTGTTGTCATATAATCACTAGCAGTAACTGTATAAACAACAGGTGCAGTATAATCTTGTGAAACTCCGGATTCAGGCATAATAAGTGCACCTGCAGAAACTTCAATTGTAGGAATTAAATCAGATGCATCGGTTCCAAAAAGAACTTCAATATCAATAGTTCCTAAATCTGAGTTAATAACTGCTGCTGAATTTTGTTCAGCTAAAACGAATGATAGAATTTCAGCTTCAACAGCTGTAACTGCACCATGTGTTCCAAGATTATCAATATAATCTATTGCATTTACTTCCCATTCAGAATCTTCGGTAGTTGTACCTGCAGAAGCTACCCAATCAGTATTTCCTTGAGTAACTGTTGATTTACGAACTAATGTATGATCTTTAGTTGCGTCAGCAATACCTGCAACCGTCCATGCAGTACCTGGATCAGTTAAATCATAATTTCCAATAATATCAATAAGAGTAGTGTCAATTCCTTCTACTTTGAAAAGGCCACGAACATCATCTCCATTAAAAACAGCAACATAAGATGTTCCACCACCATATGGATCTGTAACAATTGAATCAGTTACAGCTAATATTCCTGCACTTGCTGCAGAATGTGCAATTACATATACATCTCCATTAGCTACGATAGTACCTGCAGGGAAATCAAATAATGAAGTCCATGCACTTCCGTTACCATTTATACGTATTACATAATTAGCTAAGTCAACATCAGCTCCTGTACCATTGTAAATCTCAAGGGCTTTGTTGTTACTACTTCCTTCAATATATTCAGAGAAGAATAGATCGCTAGCGCCACCTGCAACTAATAATTTAATTGTATAAGTATTAGTTGTAATGCCATCCTGAGCTGTAACAATAACTACATAGTCATCAAGTAGATCAGTAGCAGGAGTTATACTGTCAGTTTCGTATGTTACGAAAGTTGCACCAGTTGCAGGTGTTAAGTTAGATTCAAATGTTGCTAATAATGTTCCTTCAGGAACCATGTTAATAATATTATAGGTATTATTTACATTGTATTCAGTTGAAGAAACTGTAGCATCTGTGTTTGGTTCTTCAATGGTAATAGTAACTGTCCAGTCTATAAATGTTGTACCATCTTCAGCTGTTACTGTAAAATTAACAGGATTGGTAAAATCGTTTGCAGTTACTCCGCTTTCCTGATCAACAACTCCAACTTTTGCAGTTGCACCTGTAGAAAGTGTAAATGTTGCAACTAAAGCCGAAGGATCAGTTCCATAAGGTAATGTAACTGAAATGTTGTCTGTAGAACCATCAATTGTAGCATCAACACCTAAAATAGAATATGTTAATATTTCAGCCTCGGTACTTGCAGTAACAGCATTAGTAACTGTAACAACCCAATCTTTAGTAGTTGCATCTTCTGCAGTTACTGTATAAGTTACTGGATTTGTAAAGTCGTTATGAGTAACACCTGATTCTTGTGGAGCAGCAACAATAGCAATAGAAGCACCATCTGATATTGTAAATGTAGCTACAAGGTCGCTTCTGTCTGTTAAAGCTGTAACTTCAATATCGATAGTTCCATCGCCAATAATTGCAGCACCTGTTTGTTCTATAAAACTATATGTTAAAATAGCTTTGCCCGTTCTTACTGCATTGCGGGTAATGGTATATGTTGATGAAGTAATTCCATCAGCTGCAGTAACAATTAATAATTTGGTGTCATCTAAAACGGTTGCAATATCAGTTCCATTTGCATCATATACATCCCAGGTAGCACCAGCTGCAGGAGTAATATTTCCTTCAAAAGTTGCTAAATCTGTACTGAATGGCATATTGGTTATAGTTAATGCACCCTGATCAACTGTATAAACTGTTGATCCAACGGTATCAGTTGCCGAAACGATATCAGTAGCATATCTTGGTAATACCTGAAATTCGTTATTGTAATAACCAATACCGGTAATAGTTAAATCCATACCAGTTACAATTCCAACTTCAGCATTTTCATATAAATTATCATCTACAATAAGAGCACCACTACCATCGTTAATAGTAAATTTTCCACTAGCAGGAGCAGTAGTTACCTGAGCATTAATAATTTTTACATATACACCTTCATATTCTTCAGTTAATTCTGCTGTTGTAATAGTAGTAATTGCAGGTAATGGATTTCCTGAATTATTTACGGTAAGGCTAGTAACAGTTGCAAGTTGAGTTAATCCGTTATAAGTTGCCACTGTTGCCTGAATAGTAACACTGTCACCTTCAACAGAAGTAAGGTCAAAGTTGGAATCATACACATAAATTCCATTCCAGCTACCATCTCCATCTTGTATTACATATTCACCTGTTCCTGAAAATGTAATAATACCAGATGTTTTTACAATATGACCATTGTAGTCACTTAAATCTCCATCAGAAGTATTGCTTTGAATATCATTAATTGTAGGAGTAGCAATTATTGTAAAGTTAGCACTTTCAGCATTTACAGTAGGTGTAGTTACATATGAAACACGAACTTTATATGCTGTGCTGTACATTGCATCTACAGGTATTGAAATAATTTCAGAACCATCAGTTGCATCTGTAGAAGCAACCATTTCTGTCCAAGCTGACATTGATGGTACCCATGCTTCGATTTTTACAAAATCAATGTTTGCTGAAGTCCATGTTACAGTTATGTCATTTCCAGCATAGTAAGGAGAAACCTCAGAAATAGCTACATCTGAAATTATTGGAGCTAATGGATCAATAGTTGTAAATGTAATATTACTTCCAGTAGTTAAATTATCATTTACATCTTCAACATCAGCAATAGCAACATAATAAATCTGATTACCTGTTAAATCGGCATTAGGATTTATAGTAATAATTTGATTGGTTGCATCAATTGTACCTGTAAAAGCTACATCTGCTCCAGAAGCATTAGTTTCTTTTAATGTTAATAACGCTTCTACATTTGCATTATCAATTGTAGAATTATCTGTGTTTCTAATATAATCGTCAAAAGATATTGTAATATCATTAGTTGGAAGCACACCTGTCGCACCATTTTCAGGAGTAAAAGTGCCAACTGGTGCAGTTATGTCTCCTGCCCAACTTTCAAGTGTAGCATTTGTTATTAACTTTGATGTACCTATAGGAGATTCGAACTTTAATTCATCAATATATTGTGCTTCAGGTGCGACAAAACTGGTTTGATCGTAATATCTTATAGACAATGAAACTGCAGTTGCTCCTGTTGGAACTGTTCCAGATTCAGTGAAAAGAGTCCAAGATGTTGCATCCGCATTTGTATACCCACCGTAGGTAATCGCAGCACCTGCCCATACAAACATTGTCCTACCTTTTACGTGTGCGCTTGATTTATACCAAAAACTAATGGTATAAGTGTCACCAGCATTAACAGGTAAACAGGTATTG
>MENE01000046.1 GCA_001769005.1 Bacteroidetes bacterium GWA2_31_9b
GTAAATCCTTCAAATAAGCTTATTTCTGAAAATGAATTAGATAATATATACAATTTACCATTGTAAATCCTTCAAATAAGCTTATTTCTGAAAATGAATTAGATAATATATACAATTTACCATTTACAAGGCTTCCCCATCCTAAATACAATAAAAAGGAATCTATACCAGCCTATGAAATGATTCGCCATTCCATAACTCTGCACCGTGGATGTTTTGGTGGTTGTTCATTTTGTACAATATCGGCACATCAAGGAAAATTTGTTTCCAGCAGGTCTGAAAAATCAATTCTCAATGAGATTGATAAAGTAACAAAAATGCTTGATTTTAAAGGATATATTTCAGATTTAGGTGGACCGTCGGCCAATATGTATCAAATGTCGGGCATAGATATTGAAATATGTAAAAAGTGTTTACGTCCATCATGTATTTTTCCTTCAATCTGTAAAAATTTAAATACAAATCCCGAAGCTCTTACATCGATTTATAAAAAAGCCAACAATCATCCCAAAGTAAAAAAAGCATTTGTGGGCAGTGGTGTTCGATACGATCTATTTATAAACAGACTAAACGAAAGTGCTTATTTAAAATATGTTGAAGAACTAATTCAACATCATGTTTCAGGAAGATTAAAAGTTGCACCTGAGCATACTTCCGATGAAGTTTTAAAAACAATGAGAAAACCCAGTTTTGATCAATTTAAGGAATTCAAAAAAATATTTGAAAGGATAAATAATAAATATGGCTTAAATCAACAATTAATACCTTATTTTATATCAAGCCACCCGGGTTGTATCGATATTAACATGGCTGAGCTTGCCATAGAAACAAAGCAACTTGATTTTAAACTGGAGCAGGTTCAGGATTTTACACCAACTCCAATGACTTTGGCAACTGTTATGTATTATTCGGGTATTAATCCTTATACTATGAAAAAAATTCCAGTTGCTAAGAGTAAAGATGAAAAGCTATCGCAGCGCAAATTTTTCTTTTGGTATAAACAAGAGTTTAAAAAAGATATTGTTACTGAATTAAAGAAAGCAGATCGATCTGATTTAATTGATCGCCTGTTTGGAAAAAATGTATCAGAAAAACCTGCAAACATTGGTAAACGAAATAAAAAGTCACGAACATAGTTTGCCATTTTGTATTTATAGTTCTTGTATTCGTATGTTACTTTTTTACTTATTTTAGATTATAAAATTTACTAAATAATTTTTATACTTTACTTTTTATTAATTCCACAAATTTTAAGATGTCATCTTCAGTAGTATCAAATGAAGCCATCCAACGAACTTCAGAACGTACTTCGTTCCAATCGTAGAAGAAATATTCTTTTTTTAGCTCGGGAATAATTTCTTTTGGAACAATTGCAAATACTCCATTCGATTCAACTTTTTGAGTAATTTTTATCTGTGGTATTTCTTTAATTTTTGATTCCAGTAATTTTGCCATTTGATTCGAATGTTTTGCATTTTCAAACCAGAGATTATCTGTTAAATAACGTTCGAACTGAGCAGAAATAAATCGCATTTTCGATGCCAGTTGCATACCCTGTTTTCTTACATATTTAAAATCCTTGCCTAAATCTTTATTTAAAAATAAAATTGCTTCGCCATACATCATCCCGTTTTTAGTACCACCAAACGAAAGAATATCAACTCCTGCATCTTTGGTAAATTCTTTAAAGCTTTTATTCAGTGTTACTGCTGCATTTGCAATACGAGCGCCATCCATGTGTAGGTACATATTGTGTTGATGAGCAAAATCAGCCAATTTTTTTATTTCATTTACAGTATAAACTGTTCCAAGTTCAGTTGACTGAGTTATAGAAATTACTTTTGGTTGTGAATGATGCTCAAAATCAAAACCTTTCATGTGTTTTTGAATCAAATCAACAGTAAGTTTGCCATCATGTGTTTCAACCTGTAATAATTTAAATCCATTGAATTTTTGAGGAGCACCACATTCATCTTCATTAATATGAGCTGTTTCAGCACAAATAACTGCATTCCATGATCGTGTTGCAGCACTCAGGCCTAATACATTTGCAGCAGTACCAATAAATACAAAATAAATTTCGATATCGAATCCGAAGTGTTCATGAAATTTAGCTTTAGCACGTTCTGTATAAATATCATTTCCATAAGCAATAGTGTGTCCATTATTAACTTCCATAATTGCTTTCATAATTTCAGGATGTACTCCTGAATTATTATCACTTGCAAAACCGCGTTTATTCATAACAGATATTAGATTTGAGTATTTAGATATAAGATTAAAACTAGAATTTTTCGTCGTATTTGGTCCAAAGAAAATCACCAAGTTCCCATGCTTTATTTACTACCTTAAATCCCCATTCATTTGTATATTTTGTAACATATTCAATCGTTTTCTGTGGGTTTTTCTTATCGTAAAGTTTTAAGGCTTGCTCTTCAAAGGATTGCTGATTATTAAATAATTCCTTTTGCCATGGAACCCAAACTGCATCAACATCATGTCGCATATCGCCCCATCGTTGGGCTGTAAGAGTTCCTAAACGGTTAAATGCCCACCAGGCTGATTCAGTTGTATATCCTTTAGTTCTTCCGGGAGTTTTATATGGTTTAGGAATATCGGTAGCACTGCAATATACAGGAATATAAATTGATGTTGCCACATTATCCATAGCTAACCAGGCAATACCACCAATTTCATTTGGCAACCAATCGCGGCATTGAATAATTGTAGCATACATAGTGTACCATCGAGCAATTGTTCGTTCACCTAAAAAGCTTATCTGACCTGTTTTATGATCAACATCGTACCAACCACCACTTACATTAGAAATATCAAGTTGATCGTAAGGCATAAATGGATTTGCAAGTGGAGATATTATTGTTTTGCCTTCACTGTCAGTTGTTTTTATGCTTCTGGTCATATCATAAGGTGTTCCTTCGTAATAATCTTTAAAAACACGAACAATATCTTCAAGAGAAACTTTTTTGTCAGGTTTAACTGAAAAAGGGTAATTCTCAGCATTTGGATCAAGCTTTAATGATGGAGCAAGTAAATCAAAAACTCTCCATTCTCTCCTGCGTGAACCAATAGCTTGTCTGCTTTCTGGAGCATAAGCATAACAAAACCTGAATGTTTCATTTTCATTCCACCAACCGTTTTCTTTTGCTAATGAAAAGATATTATCTGAAGCCATGAAAAAATCAGGTTTCGATAAATCAATTTCTTTAATCGTGCTGGCATTAACATTAACAGAAACATGATTGTCAGGAACGCGTTGAGCAGCCCAAACTGCACCTACTTTGCCTTTACCCGGACCAACAATTTCGAAATGCCAAACTTCTTTTGTATCAGCAATGGTAAGGCATTCACCAAAATCATTCCATCCATATTTTTTTGTAAGTTCATCAGCCATTTTTATTGCATCACGAGCTGTAGCACAACGTTCAACCATTAACTGGCATAATCTTTGGCAATCAATTAAACCTGAATCTGATTGTAATTCATCATGACCGCCAAAAGTAGATTCTCCAATCCCTAGTTGTTTTTCGTTCATACAAGGATAGGCTGAATTAATAAACTGATAGGTATGTGCAACTTGAGGTATTTCACCTATTTTAATATTTTTATATGATGGCATTGCCATGCTATTATCAGCTTCACGTCTGTACATTGGAGTAGTTGAACTTGCTTTATGATCTTTTGCAAGCTGTATATCAATTTCAGAACGAGTACGGTGACTATCGTCGGTATGAGAAGTAATTACAGAACCATCAACAGAAGCATCTTTTCCAACTGTAATTGATGTGCATGCATCGGGGTAATTTCCTGCCCAGTCACTTTTATCTTGAGCAAAATTTAACTGATAGGATAATAACACTATAACGAAGAATATAAATTTTAAGCAGGATTTGAGTTTCATGAGAATTTATTTTAAATATTAGATGACTAATTTACTAAAATTATTGAATAATAGTTTTGATAATTCATTTTACAAATGGTTTAATAAAAATATTCTTGTAAATTGCATTTTATATTATTTCAACTATTATTTTTGTATCTTTGAGAATATGCTTTAAATATGGACAAATTAGCTATTAAAAAAGAGATTATTAAGGTTTGTGCAGAAATGCTTGAGAATAGCATTAAAACTGTTCGTGGAACAATTGATGAAATTCTTGAAACAGCCAGTGAATATGAAGGCGACCATGATATGTTTGACCCTTTTAAGGAAGAAATGATGAAGAAAAAGGATATGCAGGTTGAGCTTTTAAAAAAATATTCTGATGAACTTACTCTCCTTAATAAAGTAGATCAATCTAAACTTAACAATCAAGTTAGTTTTGGAGCCGTTGTAATTACCGATAAGCAAAAAATGTTTATTTCAACTGCTTTAGGCAAATTTATATATAATAATGAATCATATTATGCCATTTCGACACAGGTTCCGGTATATCTGGCTATGAAAGATAAAAAAGCAGGTGATAAATTTATTTTTAACAATAATACATTTACAATTTCTGAAGTTTTTTAATTTTTCTGAAAATATTTTATAATTGAAATGACGGGCTAACTCGTCATTTTTTTATATCAAAGCATCAAATAATATTTCTATAGGATGGAATGCCTTTCTACCTGTACCATCATTAATTTGATTTCTACAACTTGTTCCTGGAGCGGCAATAAGTACTTCTGAATTCAAACTGCGAATTGCAGGAAAAAGTACCATCTCTCCTATTTTCATAGAAACTGGATAATGTTCTTTCTCGTAACCAAAGGAACCTGCCATTCCGCAACATCCTGAAGGTATTTCATCTACCTTATAATTTTCGGGAAACGATAATACATATTTAGTTGAATTGGTTGATGCTACTGCTTTTTGCTGACAATGACCATGTAGTTTTAGTTTTCTTTCTTCCGTTGTAAATTGTTTTTTTGTTATTATACCTTTCTCCATTTCATGCATTAAAAACTCATCAATCATTAATGCATTCTTGGAAAGCGATTTAGCTGTTTCTTTTAATTCAGTTCCAACTAAATCTGGGTATTCATCTCGGAAAGTTAAAATTGCAGATGGTTCTATTCCCACTAATGGGGATTCATCTGTAACAACATCTCTTAAATAAAGAATATTCTTAATTGCAATCTTCTTAGCTTTTCTGATTAAGCCTTTTGATAAATATGTTCTACCACTATCAATGTGTTTTGGAATAATTACTTGGTAACCAAGCTTTGTTAATAACTGAATTGCTTTAATACCAATATCAGTATCGTTGTAATTTGTAAATTCATCACTAAATAAATAGACTTTTTTAGTATTCTGATTATTGAATTCTGAAGCAGATTTTTTCATCCAATTATTTAAAGTTTGAGAATGCAGTAATGGCATACTCCTTTGGGGAGCAAAACCAATAATTCTCATTATTAATGATGAAATCAGCTTATTTTTCATCAGCAGATTGTAAAACCATGGCCAGATAGCAGCTAACTTATTTATTTCTGTTATATAAGCTATAAGTCTTGAGCGTAATGGTATTCCGTGAGCATCGTAATAATGCTGTAAAAATTCAGCTTTGAGCTTGGCCACATCAACACTCGATGGACATTCAGATTTACATGCTTTACACGAAAGGCATAAATCCATTACTTCTTTAATCTCTTTATGATCAAAACGATTTTTCTTTTGTGAATGAGTTAAAAACTCACGTAATATGTTTGCTCTGGCTCGAGTTACATCATTTTCGTTTCGAGTTGCCATGTAACTTGGGCACATGGTTCCACCAGTTTTTTCTGTTTTTCGGCAATCTCCACTACCATTACATTTTTCTGCTGCTCTTAAAATACCACCAACATCAGAAAAATCAAAAATAGTTTCAATTTCAGGTTCTTTACGATCAGGTTCATAGCGTAAGCTGGATGTCATTGAAGGAACATCAACAATTTTCCCTGGATTTAAAAGATTGTTTGGATCCCATACCGATTTTAATTCCTGTATTAATTTGTAGTTCTTCTCTCCTATTATTATAGGTATAAACTCACCACGAACTCTTCCATCGCCATGCTCGCCACTCAGAGAACCTTTATATTTTTTAACAAGATGTGCAATTTCTAAACCTAAGGTTTTCGACATTGTAACATCTTTTGAGTCTTTTAAATTCAATATTGGACGTAAATGCAACTCTCCTGAACCAATATGGGCATGATAAACACATTGAAGATTGTATTTCTCCATAATCTTTTGAAAATCATTCATATAATCAGGGAGTAATTCTACATTCACAGCAGTATCTTCGATTATTGAAATTGGTTTTGCATCACCCGGAATATTTGATAATACACCTAAACCTGCTTTGCGTAGATTCCATACTTTTTTGGTATCGTTATCATAAATTATTGGAAAATGATAGCCATAACCGGAATTTTTAAAATCAGCAATTAAATTATTGCAGCAACTGTTAATTTCATCAATAGTATTGCGTGCAAATTCAATAATAAGAATTGCTCCGGGATCACCTTCAATAAAATACCGATTTTTTAGCTGATCTCTATTGCCTTTAGTGAGATTTAATATAGTATTATCCATCATTTCTACAGCACCCGGCTTGTGCTTTAAAGCTATCAGGTTTGCTTTAAATGCTTCTTCTTTTGTATGCAGATGAACAGCAACAACAGCAATAAGCTTGGGTGGAATATCAACTAAATTCAGTTTTATTTCTGTAATAATACCAAGTGTACCTTCGGAACCACAAATCAGTTTAGAAAAATTAAAATTTCCTTTGTTTGCAGTAAATGGTTCTGTTTCGAGTAATAAATCAATTGCATATCCTGTATTTCTTCTATATATTGATGCATCAGGATATTGTTCGCGTATTTCTTTCTGATTTTTTTTGTCGGTTAATATTTTATTTATATGCTGATAGATTTTATTCTCCAGATTTACGCCAATACACTTTTTATTAAACTCTTCTAGTGATATTGGTGCAAATTCAACTTCTTCTCCATTGCTTAATAAAACCTTTGTAGATAGTGTATGATCTCGTGTTGTTCCATAAATTATTGAATGCGATCCACATGCATTATTTCCAACCATTCCACCAATCATGCAGCGATTAGATGTTGATGTTTCAGGTCCAAAAAACAAACCAAAGGGTTTCAAATACATATTCAGTTCATCCAAAATAATACCGGGTTGAACTCTAATCCACTGTTCATCTTTATTAAACTCAATAATCTCAGTAAAATATTTAGAAACATCAACAACAATACCATTTCCAACAACCTGACCAGCCAATGAAGTACCAGCAGTTCTAGGAATTAGCGGAGTTTTATATTCATTTGAAAAAGCAATTAATTTCTTTAAATCAGAAACATTTTTAGGTCGGGCAACAGCTAAAGGTATTTCTCTATATACTGAAGCATCAGTAGAATACAATACTTTTGTTTTGTAATCGGTATATAAATCTCCATCTAATTTACCCTTTAATTTAACTAAGTTATTTATCATTCGAGTTCAAATTTACATTCGTTTGTAAAAATAATTAACATATTATGAAACCTCCATGTAAAAGGTTTTGTGCAAACAAAGATAATTAAATTTGTTTTAACGATTTAAGTATATTAGAAGC
>MENE01000047.1 GCA_001769005.1 Bacteroidetes bacterium GWA2_31_9b
GGCAAGTTCCGGGTTTCCCATTTCGACATGGCATTCAGTGCAATACTCTGCCACAGGTGGCGAATGTACGGGTTGCGGAAACGTTCCAGTATTTTATGGGCAAACGATTTTAGTTCTTTTTCGCTGCCGTCGAGTGCAGGCAAAACTTCGTCGTAAACAAGTTCTTTCATAAAACTTCCTACTTCGAGGTTCTCAAATGCTTCGCGAACAGTTTCCATCCCACTCAGGAACGACACTGCATAGCTTCCGGTATGACAGCCGTTTAAAACCTGAACTTTTTGTTCCCGGAAACGGGTCATGTCTTTTACAAATTTTACAACGGGTAATAGCCATTCATTTGGTGGTGAATATTTAGAAATTATACCCAATAAATTTTTAAAATATACTGACCAATTTGACGACCCAAACTTACCAGGTCAAATGATTACGAAAATTGAATTACGCGAAGTATCATGTGGTACCGAACTTTTTGCAACTCAAGAAGGAATTCCTGATGCAATACCGACTGAAATGTGTTATTTAGGTTGGCAAGAGTCGTTAGATAAATTAAAACGTTTGGTAGAACCCAATATTCCAGATGCATAAAAATAAAATTATGGCACAAATAAACCCTCACATTAACTTCAATGGAAATGCCGAAGAAGCATTTACATTTTATAAATCTGTGTTTGGCGGAGAATTCGCAAAGATTATGCGTTTCAAAGACATTTCAAGTCCTGAATTTCCAGTATCAGAAAATGAAGCAAATAAAATAATGCACATTGCTTTACCTATTGGAAAAAATATTTTAATGGCAAACGACGTTCCAGAAAGCATGGGAATGACTAATGAAAAAGAAAATAGAAGTAAAATTTCAATAAGTGCTGAAAGCAAAGAAGAAGCGGACAAATTATTTAATGGGCTTTCGGCAGGTGGACAAATTGAATTCCCAATTGGAGACAGTCCTTGGGGTTCATATTTTGGCATGTTTAGAGACAAATATGGTATTGAATGGATGGTAGATTTTGACCCAAAGTATAACGCACAAATTTAACCGAAGAAAAACAACGAACCGCTAACAGCGGCTCAGGATTCCAGATGCGTAATTATTAAAATCAAAAAATTTAAAATAAAAAATGGCAAAACAAGTATTTATAAATTTAGCTGTAAAAGACCTTCAAAAATCTATGGACTTTTATACTGCATTAGGCTTTACAAACAATCCTCAATTTTCTGACGAAACAGCAAAATGTATGGTTTGGAGTGAAAATATTTTTGTTATGATAATGACTTATGAAAAGTTTGCAAGTTTTGCAACCAAACCAATAGCAGACACCAAAACTAATTTAGCAGGAATTTTTTCTTTATCGTTAGAAAGTGTTGATGAAATAAATAGTTTAATGACCGAAGGACTTAAAGCTGGTGGTACTGAACCAAGCGAAATGAAAGATTATGGATTTATGCAACAGCGTACAATAGAAGATTTTGACGGACACACCTGGGAAATTTTCTATATGGACATTACTAAATTTCCTACTGAACAACCTAAAGGATAAAACAACTACCACCAACATTGCATCAGAAAAAATGTGGGGTCAGTGGTTATTTGGCATTTTTATTTAACTTTTTTATAACAGCTGACTGAAAAGTTAGGCGAAATACCGCACAAAACCTAACAGAAGACCTTTGTGCCACATGCAAAAAAACACAATATACTTGACAGATATACCCAAATGATATACCTTTGTGGAATAAAAATTAATATCATGAAGACAGTATCATTAAAAATTGACGATTCTATCTTTGGAGAAACCGAAAAGATTCTTTCAAAGATAAAAAAACCTCGTAATAGATACATTAACGAAGCGATAGAATATTACAACCGACTTCAGAAGCGATTAATTCTTGAGAAAAAACTTAAAAAAGAATCTGAATTAGTAAAAATGGATTCAATGTCTGTACTTAATGAATTTGAAAATATTGATTATGCAGATTAAACAATTTGAAATTTGGATTGCAGATTTGAATCCACAGATAGGGATAGAACCGGGTAAAACAAGACCAGTTGTTGTTGTTCAGACAAATCTACTTAATAAGATTCCACATCCTTCTACGATTGTTTGCCCGATTACGACAAATATCAAGAAGGACTCTGATATTTTAAGAATTCATCTTAAAAAAGGTATCGCTAATTTAAATCAAGATTGCGATATTATGATTGACCAAATTAGAGCAATTGATAATAAAAGATTACTTAATAAAGTTGGTGATTTACCTAGCGACTTGATAAGTTTGTTAAAAGAAAACATAATGATAGTTATTGATCTAGATTAACACACGATGGCACAACAAAAGACCATTGGTAGCAATGTAATACAACCTAATAACATTTTGCAGACAAAGATGAACTCAGAAATTCACACTTATAACAACAGGCAAATAAAAGTTGACAAAGAAATCTGCAACTTACTCGCAACGAAAATTGACAGTGAAATAACCGAAGCAGAAAGCAAAATTTGGCACTCCCACCCTGTTTGGTTTTTAAATGGGAATCCGATTGTTGGCTACAGTAAACAGAAAGAAGGCTTGCGTTTGATGTTTTGGAGTGGAGCGAGTTTTGAAGAAGAAAAATTGAATTTAATAGGCAAAAAATTTAAAGACGCTTCTATTTTCTACACTACAGTTGAACAAATCAATACAATTGATCTTAAACGGTGGCTAAAAAAAGCAAAAGAAATTCAGTGGGACTATAAAAACATAGTTAAGCTAAAAGGTCAGTTAAATAGGTTGAAATAATATTAATAAGTAAAGTTAAAACACAAGGTATGAACAATGCAAATAATCACGATGAGCGTATTGCAAAAATTACATTTGCCTCTGTATATCCTATGTATCTCACGAAAGTGGAAAATAAAGGGAGAACGAAAGAAGAATTGCATCAAGTAATTGAGTGGCTAACAGGTTTTGATGAAAAGAAGCTACAAGAACTCATTGAAGAAAAAGTAACTTTTGAAATATTTTTTCAGAATGCTACATTAAACCCTAAAGCTAGTCTTATTACTGGTGTAATCTGTGGCTATCGGGTGGAAGAAATCAAAAATACTTTAACACAACAGGTAAGGTATTTGGACAAGTTGGTGGATGAATTAGCAAAAGGTCGTAAGATGGAGAAGATTTTGCGTGTTATGTAGAGTGAATGGCAAATAATTGGTTTACTTTTCACATAAGAAATAAAATGTGTACGACACTACAGAAAGAAACACTGATATCATTACATGGCATAGTGCATGCGAATTTCATCGGTTTTTTGATATTTTTATTTAACTTTAAATTTTTAAAGGCTGACAGAAACGCAGGGCAAAAACCCGCACTTTTCCTATGCAAGAACCGTTAGGGTGCATAACATTCGTAATTTTTACACTTCTATCATAAATTTAATCCAGAAATATTTTGACAATGTTATCTTTTAAGATAACATTGCATCAGGTTTAATGCCCCTTTTATAGGACAAAAAATACTTATATAAACAATTTTTTGAAGATTTATGGCGATGCTAATTTATATTAAAAGAAGATCTGAATGAATACTGATATTTATTACTTTTCCGGAACAGGAAATTCACTTTTCGTTGCGAAAGAACTTCAAAGCAGAATTCCGGGATCAAATATTATTCCGATTGCCAGTCTTATGCAAAAAACAAATTTTGCTTCCTCTGCTGATATAATTGGTTTTGTTTTTCCAGTTCATGCGCTAACAATTCCAATCGTTGTAAATAAATTTATTCAAAAGTTGAATATAACTAATGGGAAATATGTTTTTGCAGTAGCAACGCGTGCAGGTAGTGTATTTCGAGGATTTGAAAAAATTGATCAATTATTAAAAAAGAAGAAGAGACGGCTAAGTTCTCATTTTATATTAGAAATGTACCACAATGATTCACGGCATGGTTCGGAATATCAGAAGTACATTGTTCCTTCAAATGCAGATATTCTTGCCCTTGAAAAAGTTGTTCTGGAACAACTCGATTTAATAAAAGATATAATTATCACAAAAGGAATTAGTCGTGAAAAGGATATAAATTATACTATTAAAACTGCAACTAATCCAGTACTCGGTTTTTTAGTAGAAAAAATTGTTATCTTCTCTATGAAAATTTCAGAATATTTTGGTGGCGTAAATTATTTTTATTATGATGAAAAGTGTAATAGTTGTGGTATTTGCGAGAGAGTATGTTTATCGGGTAAGATCAATATAATAGATAAAAAACCTGTTTGGCAAAAGGACATTTTATGTTATATGTGTTTTGCATGTCTTAATTTTTGTCCAAAAGCTGCGGTTCAGATTCACGATATCCCTGGAGTGAAATCGTATTCCAAAGAAAATGGTAGATACCCGCATCCTTATGCAACAGTTAATGATATTTCTGATCAAAAAAGAATGGATACGCTTAAATAAAGGAATTGATTTGAGTTTAAATTATGAAGTAAATACAATGGTGAATAATCAAAAATACTACAGCTAATATCGGTTCATATTTTATACGGGTTTGGTGGTTTTTTGACATTTAATATTAAAATGTAATTTTTCAACTGTGACAAGGCTTAGAGAAAAAAACCAGTACAAAAAGTAATTTAATCCAGAAGGATTAAATTCTGTCTTTTTCCCAAATTTCAAGATCTTTAATATTTTTTCCATCGATTACAAAACGAATTGCAGTTTGCTTTTTATGTAATCCGATTTTACCGGCTGCTCCCGGATTAATATGCAACAAGTTGTACTTTTTATCGAAAATAACTTTTAAAATATGTGAATGCCCACTTATGAACAGATCAAACGTTTCGTTTTTTAAAAGCTCACTTATTTCTTTTTCATATTTTCCCGGGTAACCACCAATATGAGTAATTAAAACACGAACTTCTTCACAAATTATACGCTGATATTTTGGGTGAGCTATTCGAACTTCATAACCATCAATATTTCCATATACTGCTTTTAAAGGTTTGTACAAAGCTAATTTATTAGAGGTTTCAATATTCCCAATATCACCGGCATGCCATACTTCGTCACAATCCATAAAAAAATCCAGAATTTTTTCATCAATAAAACCATGTGTATCCGATAACAAACCAATTTTTTTCATCTCAAAATAGTATAATATGCTTAAATTTGTGTCTTAGCTAAAAACAAAGATACATGCATTTATTCTACACACCAGACCTAAATGGAACAATTTATACACTCGATGAAACAGAATCGAAACATTGCATTAAGGTTTTACGACTTTCAATGCACGATATAATTCATTTAATAGATGGAAAAGGCGGATTTTTTAAAGCTAAGATCATTGATACCAATCCCAAGAAATGTTCAGTAGAAATTGTGGAATCTAAAATGGAGTATGGAAAAAGAAATCATTATTTGCATATAGCTATTGCACCCACAAAAAACATTGAGAGGTTCGAGTGGTTTCTCGAAAAAGCTACTGAAATAGGAATAGACGAAATTACACCTCTTCTTTGCGAACATTCTGAAAGAAAAATAATTAAAACAGATCGTTTAGAAAAGATTATTATTTCAGCAATGAAACAATCGAAAAAAGCCTATAAACCTCAAATAAATGAGATGACTGAAATTAAGCACTTTTTAAGCCGGGATTTTAAAGGAGATAAATTTATAGCTCATTGTGAAGATTACAATAAGAACATGCTTAAAACAATTTATAAACAGGGTAATAATGCACTTATCTTAATCGGTCCTGAGGGAGATTTCAGTCCTGAGGAAATTAAGCTTTCAAAAGATAATAAATTTATTGAAATAAGCTTAGGAGAAAGCAGGCTCCGTACCGAAACTGCTGGTATCGTAGCCTGCCACACCATTAACCTTATGAATGAATAATTAGAATCTAATTCGTAAAAAAGTCAACTACATTGCCAAACTTATTACTTGCTGTTTTATAAAATTCAGTATAACTACATTTCGAGCAGGTTATTGAGGTAAAACGTGCATTCTGAATATTAAACAACTTTGTTAAAAATGAAGTTGTTGTTCGGATTTCTCCTGATTCGTATTGTCTGTTACCACATTTTGGACAAACATATTTGTAATTGTATTCCATAATTTATTTTATTTGTTAAACATCGAATAATCTAATTTATATACTTTTGAATAACTTACTTCCCTCTTCTATAAATAATTCCAGTTTTCTACTTTCTAAAATCCAGCTATTCGTTTTAATAGCAATAAAATTATTTCCACTTAATACGGGTACATTGCTTTCAGATTTATTTATAGTAATTAACTCAAGGGGTTCAAAAACTTTATTTATTTCAAGAAATTCACCAATCATTTTTGAGTTTACAATATTTCTGTCGATCTTATCATCTTCTCCAATAATAGTTACACTTTTGTCAATATAACTATCATTCGTTTTTACTCTTCGTCTAAAATCAAACCAAAAACGTTTACTCATTTTAATTTCGCTTTTGCATTCTGGTATTTTTTTAAATATACCACAGTATGTATTACTCGCATAAGCTTTTGGAGTATATGAATCATTAAATATCAGAAACATATCTTTTGAAAGATAATCCAAATCAAAAACAACAAACTTACTGCTGGTAAATCTCTCATCCTGATTCAGAGAATAATTTCTTGTACTTGAATTTGTTGTACATTTTATTCCTTTTTCTTTTGCAAAGCTTTCTAATATTTCAATAGAAGTTTTTTTCATTATGATTTCCGATTGAATAAGAATAATTTATTTTTTAAATGATTTTATTTATTTGAATTGGGACCTAAAGCAAGTGGATTTTATGAATCACCAACATTTTCATTTTCATCTTCATTCAAAGCTTCCGTTTTTTTCAATCTGCCCGATTCTTTGAGTGCTTTGGTAATAATCCATTCCAACTGACCATTTGTACTACGGAATTCATCGGCAGCCCATTTCTCAATAGCTTTCAGCTTATCCGGATCGAGCCGTAGTACAAATGATTTTTTTAATGCCATGTGATTAATGATTTAAAGTACCTGCATTAATAACTGGTCGGGCAGACTCATCAGAACATAATACAACCATAAGATTACTTACCATTGCAGCTTTTGCCTCGTGGTCAAATTCGATAATATTTTTTCCGGAAAGTTGATCTAATGCCATTTCAACCATTCCTACTGCACCCTCAACAATCTTTGAACGAGCTGCTACTACAGCCGTAGCCTGTTGACGACGTAACATAGCGCTTGCAATTTCCTCGGCATAAGCAATATAATTTATTCTTGCTTCGATTACATGAATTCCTGCAATCTCAAGTCTTTCTCTTATTTCTTTTTCTAGTTCATGATTTACTTCTTCAACACCTGAACGTAAAGTTAGCTCAGCTTCCCCGCCTGCCGGATGGGCAGGTTCATCTTCAAAATTATCGTAAGGATATTTTCCTGCTAGTTTTCGCAATGCAGCTTCGCTCTGAACAACAACAAAATGTTCATATTCATCAACATCAAATGATGCTTTAAACGTTTCTTCAACTTTCCAAACCAATACTACACCAATTTTTATAGGATTTCCTACTTTATCGTTTACTTTAAT
>MENE01000048.1:0-5112 GCA_001769005.1 Bacteroidetes bacterium GWA2_31_9b
CCTGTAACACAAACTGATGATGTTGCCATAAACAAAGAATCAATCCACGAAATAGGAATTAGAGTTGCTTTAGGTAATTTGAGTAAACAAGCACCAGCAATAATTACAAATAGAAAAGAGAAAGCAAAAATACGTGCAGGATGTAACGTAAAAAAAAATCCTTTTTCCTGGCTGCGAATAAAAGTTAGAAAAGTATTAAAAATGATATAAAACTGTGTAAAAATAAAATAAACTTTAATAAGAGTATTTGTCAGTTTTGCCGATAAAATATAGTGGGCAGAGCTATAATTGAAGATTTGATATAGTAATACGATTAAAACAAACGATGTTCCTAAAAAAGTTTCAACAGGATTTTCTTTTATATAATCAATTTTGGAAGGTGTTAGAAAGAATTTAAAAGTTACCAGTAGAACAAATATGGAAGCAATTGTTTGGTCTACAAATTTATCAAGAAATATCTGAGCCGATGATGGTAAATAAAATCCGAGTTGAGCAAAAATTGAAATAAATGCTAATACACCTATTATTAATGTAATAGTTTGTATTGTTTTATCAATTTTTATTCGCTGACTTCTAAACATATAAAGAAAATAGATGGCAAATCTATTACATTTTTAGGATTTGAAATAGACTTTTCAATTATATATTTTTAAGCAGTTTAAAGTCAAAACATGTTCTCTAACTTACTTAAAACTAGTCAACTCCTTCCAAAATAGCTTTAATGCCTGGGAGCTCTTTTCCTTCGATATACTCGAGTAATGCTCCTCCGGCAGTTGAAATGTAACTCATTTTGTAGGCAAGACTGAATTTATTTACAGCCGCTATTGAATCGCCACCACCAATTAGAGAAAATGCTCCCTTATCAGTTGCACGTGCCACAGCCATCGCAATTTTAAGAGTACCCATAGAGAAATTCGACATCTCAAAAACACCAACTGGTCCATTCCACAAAATGGTTGAGGAATCTTCAATTACATTGCAGAAATTATTTGCTGTTTTTATACCAATATCCATTCCTTCCCAACTATCCTTTATCTTATCAATTTCACAATGTTCAATGTTAGCATCATTTTTAAATTCATCGGCAATTATGCAATCAGTAGGCAGGTACAGATTAACTCCATTTTCATGAGCTTTGACCATTATTTGCTTAGCGGTTTCAATCTGATCTGCTTCTATTAATGATTTCCCAATGTGTCCTCCCATAGCTTTAATAAAGGTATAAGAAATTCCTCCTCCAATTATCAGATTGTCTACTTTCTCTAATAAAGCAAGAATAATATTTATTTTTGTTGAAACTTTTGATCCTCCAAGTATTGCAGTAAAAGGTCTTTTAGCATGTTTTAGTACTTTGTCGATGTTATTAATTTCGCTTTCTACAAGATATCCGAACATCTTTTTCTCCGGGAAAAATTTAGCAATTGTATACGTAGAAGCATGAGCTCTGTGCGCAGTTCCAAAAGCATTAAATACAAAAACATCGCCCAACTCAGATAATTGTTTAGCAAAAGATTCATCGGCTAGAATTTCTTCTTTATGAAAACGAAGATTTTCTAAAAGTAAAACTTCTCCCGGTTTTAATTCTTTAGCAGCTTTTTTAGCTTCAGGTCCAATACAATCACTTACAAATTTTACTTCTTTATCAAGCACTTTTGATAAGTATGGTACAATATGTTTGAGTGATAGTTTTTCATCATATTGACCTTTGGGTCGGCCAAGATGAGTTAAATAAATAATTGAACCTCCTTCGGCCAGAATCTTACGTGCAGTAGGTAAAGCTGTAATTATTCTTGTAGGATCAGTAATTTGATTGTTTTCATCCATGGGTACGTTAAAGTCGACACGCATAAGTACTTTCTTACCTTCGAAATTAAACTTGTCAATAGTTAAGTTTTGCTTTATAGCTTTTATTCCCGGTAATTCTTTCCCTTCCAAATACTCCAGCAAAGCACCACCGGCGGTTGAAATATAACTTATTTTATGAGCAAGGCTGTATTTGTTAACAGCAGCAATAGAGTCGCCACCACCAATTAAGGAGAAAGCTCCTTTGTCGGTTGCACGAGCCACCGACATGGCAACTTTAAGCGTTCCCATTGCAAAACTTGGCATTTCGAAAACACCAATAGGGCCATTCCATAAAATTTTTGATGAGTTTTCAATAACTTCTGCAAACCGGTTCGCCGATTTTATTCCAATATCAAGACCCATCCATCCATCAGGAATGTTGTCAATTTCGCAATGATTAATCTGGGCATTATTTTTAAATTCATCAGCAATAACACAATCGGTTGGTAAATAGAGTTTTACTTTATTTTTTTCGGCTAATTTAATAATCTGTTTTGCAAAATCAATGTATTCATCTTCAACTAATGATGAACCAACTTTACCACCCATAGCTTTTACAAAAGTAAATGCTATTCCTCCTGCAATAATCAGATTGTCAACTTTTTCGAGTAAAGCTTCGATTATCATTATTTTTGTTGAAACTTTCGATCCCCCAAGTATTGCAGTAAAAGGATGTGAGGGATTATTCAGAATCTTATCAATATTTTGTATTTCGTTTTCGACTAAATATCCGAACATTCGGTCTTTTGGGAAAAATTTAGCGATAGTGTACGTTGAAGCATGAGCTCTGTGAGCTGTTCCAAAAGCATCGTTAATATATACATCGCCTAAATCAGCTAATTTTTTTGCAAATTCTTCGTTTGCATCAGTTTCTTTTTTGTGAAATCTCAGGTTTTCTAAAAGTAAAACATCTCCAGGTTTAAGATTTTGTGCAAGATTTTCAGCTTCAGCACCAATGCAATTTTCTGCAAATTTTACATCACGATCGAGAACTTTACTTAAATAAGGAAGAATGATTTTTAACGACATTTTCTCGTTATATTGTCCTTTGGGACGTCCTAAATGTGTTAAAAGTATTATTGATCCTCCTTCGGCAATGATTTTCATCATTGTTGGTATTGCTGTTGTTATTCTGGTTGTATCTGTAATTTCAAGTTTTTCGTTTAAGGGTACATTAAAATCAACCCTCATTAAAACTTTTTTACCTGAAAAGTTGTAATTATCAATTGAATACATGTGTTTTGATTTTATAATATAATGAGTTAAAGATAAAAATATTACCTTTGAAACAAAAGCCAAAATAGGAAACATTGGTAAATAGCTAATTATCTGATAAAAGAAAAATATAGAAATGCTTTTTAAAGAAATTGTAGGTCAAAAAAGTGTAAAAGAAAAGCTGATTCAATCGGTTAAGGATAATAGGATTAGTCATGCACAATTGTTGCTGGGGCCCGAAGGTTCAGGAAAATTAGCTCTTGCAATAGCCTATGCTCAATATATTTGTTGTAATAATAAACTCGAGGACGAATCGTGTGGAGTGTGTCCATCGTGCTTGAAATTTAAAAAACTCGTTCATCCCGATTTGCATTTTGTATATCCTGTTGCAACATCAAAAACAATAAAGAAAGATCCTGTTAGTGATGATTATATTTCTTTGTGGCGTGAAGCAATTGTTGAGAATCCATATATGAGCCAAACACGCTGGTACGAAATAATTGATGTTGAAAACAAGCAAGGCTTAATAAGTAAATACGAAAGTTACGAGATTTTACGTAAACTGAATTTAAAAACGTTTGAAGCCGATTATAAAATTTTAATTATGTGGTTGCCCGAAAAAATGAATGCTCCGGCAGCTAATAAATTGCTCAAGTTAATAGAAGAACCACCTTCAAAAACATTGTTTTTACTGGTTTCCGAAAATTCAGAACAAATAATTCCGACCATTTTATCACGATTGCAATTAATAAAAATTCCTAAAATTGATCAAAAAAGTATGCATATAGCTATTTGTGATCGTTTTGGCCTTGCACCTGATAAAGCCACCGATATTGTTCATTTAGCAAATGGAAGTTATTTAAATGCAATAAATTTATTGAATACTACCGACGAAAACAATGAATATTTTGAACATTTTGTTGAGTTAATGAGATATTGCTATCAGAACAAAGTAATTGAAATTATAGAGTGGGTTGATAAAATTGCAACTATAGGACGCGAAAAACAAAAAAGTTTTCTGGAGTATGCAATACGAATGATACGTGAGAATTTTATTTTAAATTTAAATCAAAAAGAAATTGTTTATTTAACTAAACAGGAATCGGAATTTTCAGAGAAATTTTCTCCATTTATAAATAAAACGAATGTTTTTTCAATTTATGAGAATCTGAATAAAGCACATTCTGATATTGAAATGAATGCTTACAACAAAATAGTGTTTTTAGATTTGGGATTAAAACTTGTAAAATTGATAAATAAGTAAATTTCATTAATTTTGCTGTTTCCGAAACTTATTGAAACGGATATTTCGATAAGATGTAATACTAAGATTATGGACCATTCAGATAAAGATATAACAGGCAGTAACACTGCTAATCAAAATATAAATTCGTGCAATTGCAACTTACCAAATCATTGTGGTAAGCTGGAGGTTTTCGATTGGTTAAAAGATATTCCAGAAACTGCATACAAGAACGAAATTGTAGAAATTCGTTTTAAAAATACACGCAAAGAGTTTTTTAATAATGCCAATAATCTTCGATTAAATTTTGGTGATATTGTTGCTGTTGAGGCATCTCCTGGTCACGATATTGGTATAGTTTCATTAACAGGAGAGTTGGTTTATCTTCAAATGAAAAAACAGAATATCAATTTTGCCGAAACGGAGTTTAAAAAAATATATAGAAAAGAAAAACCTGCCGATCTTGAGAAATGGTTTGAAGCCACTTCAATAGAAAAGCTTACTATGCTAAAAGCCCGAAAAATTGCATCCGATCTCAAGTTGAATATGAAAATTGGAGATGTGGAATATCAGGGCGACAAAACAAAAGCAATTTTTTATTATATAGCCGATGAACGGGTTGATTTTAGAGAGTTAATAAAGATACTTGCTGAGTCGTTTAAAATCCGGGTTGAAATGCGCCAGATAGGTGCCCGACAGGAAGCCGGACGAATTGGAGGAATTGGTTCTTGTGGTAGAGAGCTTTGTTGTGCTACTTTTATAACCAACTTTGTTTCCGTTACTACAAATGCTGCTCGTTATCAGGAAAT
>MENE01000048.1:5133-10841 GCA_001769005.1 Bacteroidetes bacterium GWA2_31_9b
TGCAGGACAATGTGGTAAACTAAAATGTTGCCTGAATTATGAAGTAGATTGCTACCTGGATGCACAGAAAGATTTCCCATCGACTAAAGCAATTTTGGAAACAAAAACCGGGCAAGCATTTTTCCAAAAATCAGATATTTTTAGAGGTATCATGTGGTATTCTTTCGATCCTATAAATGTTGTGAGACTTACACCAGTACCCATTCATAGAGTTAAAGAAATTATCGAATTAAATAAAGCAGGAAAAAAAGTCGACGAACTTATTAATGAGCAAGATAAGATACGTGAAGTTGAACTTGATTATCACAACGTTATTGGACAGGAAAGCTTGACCCGTTTCGATGATCAAACTGCTGCCAAGAAGAAAAAACGAAGAAAAAATAAAAATAGAAGAAATCCGAATGTTAACAACCCGATTTAAAAGCCTGATCGTATTTTGTTTGTTTGTTTTAATGGCGTGTAACAACAATAGTCTTTACGAAGAAAATATGCACATCCCTAAATTGAATTGGGATGCTAAAGAGCCTGTTGTTTTTAATGTAGATATACTTGATACATTAAACGCATATTCAATTTATGTAAATGTTCGAAACTCGTCAAATTACGAAATGAAGAATCTGTTTCTGTTTATTCAAACCACATCCCCATCGGGAGCAACTTTGCGCGATACATTTGAATGTATGTTGGCCGATGATCGTGGAAAATGGCTTGGCAGTGGCTGGGGTGATATTTACGACAACCGTTTTGTTTATAAAAAAAATATCCGGTTCCCATTACAGGGTACTTACTCTGTTGAAATTACTCAGGCAATGCGAACAGAGCAGCTAACAGGTATTTCAGATGTTGGTATTCGAATTGAAAAAAGTTATTTAAAATAAAGCTGAGCAACTGTGGGAAAGATGAAACTGGTTCGCTTTGCCGAAATGGATACATTCAATCATGTAGTTCAAGCACCTTTCGACGAAGTATTTCAAAAAGATTATAAACTAAAAGGTAATTGGAATAAAGACTTTTTTAAAAATTCCAATCCAATAATTCTGGAATTAGGCTGTGGAAAAGGAGAATATACTATTGGACTTGCTCAAAAATACCCCGACTATAATTTTATAGGCATTGATATTAAAGGAGCCCGAATGTGGCGTGGGGCTAAAACAGCTATCGAAACAAGAATGAATAACGTAGGATTCTTACGTACACGAATAGATTTAATAAATTCATTTTTTGCCGAACACGAAGTTGCAGAGATTTGGATTACTTTTCCCGATCCCCAACCTAAAAAAGAATACAAACGATTAACTTCTACTCGCTTTCTTGGATACTATCAGAAATTTCTAGTTGAGAATGGTATAATTCATTTAAAAACCGATAGTGCAGAACTTCATGCATATACTAAAAAGCTTGTAGAGCTTAATAAACTCGAAATTGATATTTGTACCGACAATCTTTATAACTCACAAATAGCTGATCCAATGTTAGCTATTAAAACCTTTTATGAACAGAAATTTCTTCAAAAAGGAAAGCCCATTACCTATTTAAAATTTAAATTAGATATTCACAAAAAACTTGAAGAACCAGAAGAAGAATAATGATGGTTTTTTTGACCAGGTATATCAGGTAGCACGGCTAATTCCTTACGGACGTGTTACAAGCTATGGTGCAATTGCCAAATATCTGGGTACAGCACAATCTGCCCGTATGGTGGGCTGGGCTATGAATGGATCACATACACAAAAAGAATATGTTCCCGCACACAGAGTGGTAAACAAAAATGGATTATTAACCGGGAAACACCACTTTGGAAATTCAAACACCATGAAGCAACTTCTCGAAAACGAAGGAATAAAAGTTTCGAACGACCAGATTGTTGATTTCGAAAAACATTTTTGGGATCCAATAATAGAACTAGAATAACAAACTATAAATAATTATTAAAACATTTAGTAATTCCTAATTTTTAACTTTTCCCTTTCTCAAACGTTAATACTAAACTGGTCATATAAAATTCCTTATGGATTAGAATTTGAATAAATAAATAATCTTTATCTTTGCTGCGTTAATTTAAATTAAATAAAAATAACATGTCTTTTTCAAGTGCAGATATATTAAATGCTTTACGAAATGTTAAACATCCTGAATCAGGTCAAGATATTGTTACCATGGGAATGGTTGAGCATATTTGGATTGAAGCCAAGAAGGCAGGATTTACATTAAGCTTTAAAAAAGCCACCGATCCGTTTGTCGAGTCTTTACGAAAAGCATGTGTTCAGGCAATAGAAACGAATCTTGGTTCAGATGTTGAAATAAGAGGAAATATTAAAGTAAATGTACCTGAGAAAAAAATAGTTAAGAAGAAAGATACTTCGAAAGCATTAGAAAATGTTAAAAATATAATTGTTGTTGCATCTGGTAAAGGTGGTGTTGGTAAATCAACTATAGCTACAAATCTTGCTGTTGCTCTTGCTAAATCAGGATTAAAAGTTGGATTAATTGATGCCGATATTTATGGACCTTCTATTCCCTTAATGTTCAATTTAGAAAACCAACGTCCGTTGGTTCGCAAGATTGATGGTGAAGATTGGATTACACCAGTCGAAAATTTTGGAGTAAAAGTTTTATCAATAGGATTTTTTATTAATCCAAACGAAGCATTGGTATGGCGTGGCCCAATGGCTTCAAGTGCATTAAAGCAATTGTTACAACAAGGCGAGTGGGGCGAACTGGATTATCTGATTATTGATTCTCCTCCCGGAACCAGCGATATTCATTTAACTCTGGTACAAGAAATGTCGATTAACGGAGCAATAATAGTTAGTACTCCTCAGCAAGTTGCTACTGCCGATGCTTTAAAAGGTATTCGTATGTTTAAAGGAAAACAAATAAATGTTCCTGTTTTAGGATTAGTAGAAAATATGGCTTGGTTTACACCTGAAGAATTACCCAATAACAAATACTACATCTTTGGTAAAGATGGTTGTAAAACTTTGGCACAAAACGAAAACATTCCATTGCTTGGTCAGATTCCGATTGTTCAAAGTGTTCGCGAAGGAGGCGATAACGGAAACCCAGCAGCATTATATCATGACACAATAATTGGAAAAGCATTTAAAGAACTGGCTGCAAATGTTATTAATGCCGTAGATGAAAGAAATCGTAATTTAGCACCCACAAATAAAGTAGAAATAAAACATCAATAATAAAATTATGGAACAATTAAAAAGAGAAGATCTGGAGCAAAGAATAAATGCAACAATTGAAAAAGTTAGGCCTTATCTGATTGCAGATGGTGGCGATATTAGTTTTATTGAATTAACTGACGACATGGTTGTAAAAGTTCGCCTTTTAGGTGCTTGTGGAGCATGTCCGTTTAGTTTGCAAACACTTAAAAATGGTGTTGAACAAGCTGTAAAAAAAGAAATCCCTGAAATTAAAGAAGTAGTTTCGGCTTAATTAAAGTCTGAAAATAATATAAATATGGGTGTGAAAAATGTTTTTCACACCCATATTCTTTATGCCTTAACCAATTATTTTAGTAGATTTACACCTTCTGATTTGAAATAAAATTAGTTTTGAAATACTAATTTTTCAAAAAAACTGTTTGAAAATAGTTGGCTTTAACAATGTAAACAATTTTTGAGGTTGAAAAGATATTTTATTTATAGTATAATTTTTATAAGTCTGGTTTTGTTAATCTACGGATGCACTGCCAGACGAAATACTGCATTTAACCGAACATATCATTCAGTAACTGCAAAATATAATATTTTGTTTAACGGATTCGAAAGTTTTAAAGAAGGTCTCAAAAGTTACGAGGAATCGTACAAAGAAGATTACTCGCGCATTTTACCGGTTTTTACTTATGGAAATGCTGAGCTTGCATTGTCTATTAAGCCTCAAATGGACAGAACAATAGAAAAATCGTCGAAAGTTGTTAAAATGCACTCTATTACTGCAAAGCCGGAAGCCAAGAAAGGCAAAATGAGTGAAAAGGATAAAAAGTTTTACAGTAAAAGTGAGTTTAATTCTTTTGTCGACGACGCGTATCTCTTATCAGGAAAAGCTTTTTTCTATCAGGCCGATTATGCTTCCGCAAAACAAACCTTAGAGTATATAATTAAACAATTCGATGGCGAAAAATCAAAATACTATGCGTACAATTGGTTAGTAAGAGCAAATGTAGAAATAAAAGATTATCGCGAGGCCCAGCATGTTCTTGAAATCATTTCAAGCGATATTAAATATCCCGAAAAACTAAACTATCAACTCAATCTTACTTATGCTGATTTTTTCCTTAAACAGCAAAAACCATCAAATGCTGAACCTTATATTACAGAAGCCCTAGAGCTTGCAAGAAAAAAACAAGATAAATTGAGATTAACATTCATTCTTGCACAAATAAATGAAAACTTAGGAAAGCAATCGAAGGCTTTTGAGCTTTATTCAAAAGTTTTAAAAATGAATCCTCCTTATGAAATGGCTTTTAATGCAAAAATTAAACGTTCGAGCATGTTTACAGGAGGGAAAACAGGAAATTCAATAAAAAATGAACTTCTGAGCATGCTTAAGGATGATAAAAATATTGAATATCAGGATCAGATTTATTATGCTTTAGGCGATCATGAAATGAAAAACAAAAATGTTGAAAAAGCCATAGAATATTACAAACTTTCAGTAAAAACTAGTTTAAGCAATACAAACCAAAAAGGCCTGTCTTATTTTTCGTTAGCCGACATCTTTTTTAATCAAAATAAATACCGTGAATCTCAAGCGTTTTCTGATAGTGCTATTACCTTACTTAATCCGGAATTTCCCGGTTATACCGAATTGGCTAAGAAAAACAAATATTTATCAAAGTTGGTATTGAATTTAAAAACTGTTGAGTTTCAGGATAGTGTTCAGAAAGTAGCTAAAATGCCAGAGAAAGAACAATTAGCGTTTATTCAGAAAATTATTAATAAGTTAATCCTCGACGAACAAAGAGAAAAAGAAAGAGAATCGGAATCGTCTATTCCTGGTGATTTACTTGCCTCAAGATCAAACATACGACCAAATTCTTCATTAGACGAAGGTGGAAAATGGTATTTTTACAATCCCAATGCAAAAAGCTTTGGTGAGCCTGAGTTTCGAAGATTGTGGGGTTCTCGTAAACTTGAAGATAACTGGAGAAGAAGTAATAAACAGGTTGTTGGTTTTGATTTAGAAAATCAATCTGAACTTTCTGATGAATTATTAGATCCCAAAAAAGGTTTAGATAATAAAAAACCGGAATATTATATGGTCGATCTTCCGATTACAGATTCATTATTGGAAATATCGCACGAAAAAATTCAAAACTCACTTTATAATATTGGTGAAATATACAAGAATGATCTTGCCGATATTCCTATGGCAATTAAAGCGTATAAAGAGTTGATTCAACGTTATCCGGAAAGTGATTATAAGGTTGCAGCGTATTATAGTTTATATAAAATTTATATTCAGCAAAATGAGTTTTCACAAGCCGAAATATATAAGAACATGATAATTGGAAATCATCCGGAAACTAATTTTGCCAAAGTACTTATCGATCCTAATTATTTTATGCAATTCGAAAAAGAAAGTCAGGAACAAAATAATTACTATTTAGAAACATTAGAATCATTTAAATCAAAAAAATATTCTGAATCAATTAGTCGATGTGATTTTGCAATAAGTACATTTAATCAAGTTGA
>MENE01000048.1:10863-11036 GCA_001769005.1 Bacteroidetes bacterium GWA2_31_9b
TTAAAGGTTCTTTCTGCTGGTCAACTTTATGGTTCAACAGTATTGAAATCTGAATTGGAGAAATTTATTGTAGAAAATCCAAAAGGAGAATTAACTGTAGCTGCATCAAATTTATTAGGTTTTGTTAATAAGAACGAGCTTAATCAGTCTTCGGGTTTGTCGGATTTGAAAGT
>MENE01000048.1:11149-11322 GCA_001769005.1 Bacteroidetes bacterium GWA2_31_9b
CATTTGCTAATTTAAACGAAGCAACTGAATATTATAAAAAAGCAGAATCGAATATAAATACTATTGTTAGTGAAATTGAACCTGAAAATTACAAATATTTCATTATTTCTGCTGAGAACTATGCCAACCTCAACAAAGAAAAAGCCATTCAGGAATACCTGATATTTTTTAAA
>MENE01000048.1:11389-18757 GCA_001769005.1 Bacteroidetes bacterium GWA2_31_9b
ATATGAGAAAAGTCAGGATTTTATGGACAGATGATGAAATTGATTTGTTAAAAACATATATTATTTATTTACAGGAAAAGGGCTTTGATGTTACAACAGCAAACAATGGTGATGATGCAATTGAATTAACAAAGACGCAAGATTTTGACCTGGTTTTTCTCGATGAAAACATGCCCGGTTTAAGTGGATTGCAAGTGCTCGAAGTTATAAAATCAATAAAACCGGAATTACCGGTAGTAATGATTACAAAAAGCGAAGAAGAGAATATTATGGATCAGGCTATTGGTTCCAAAATTGCCGATTATCTTATAAAACCAGTTAATCCAAAACAAATCCTTCTAACAATTAAAAAAAATATCGATACCAAACGATTGATATCAGAAAAAACACTTTCCGATTACCAGTCAGAATTTGGTAAGTTAGGAATAAAAATTTCAGAAGCACGAACCTTTGCCGATTGGGCCGAATTGTATAAAAAACTGGTTTACTGGGAAATTGAACTAGAATCGGACAAGGAATCAGGTATGATGGATGTTTTTAGAATGCAAAAGTCTGATGCAAATCTGGGATTTGGCAAATTCATTAAAAAAAATTATATCCAATGGTTTAGCGAATCCGAAAAACCTTTGATGTCGCCAAATTTGTTTAAAGAACGCATTTTTCCAATGATCGAAAATGGCGAAAAGGTTTTTGTAATTCTAATTGACAATCTTCGTTTCGATCAGTGGAAAGCAATACAGCCTATTATAAACGAATACTTTACTGTTGAACAGGAGGAATTGTATTGCAGCATTCTACCAACAGCAACTCAATATGCTCGTAATGCTATTTTTGCTGGTTTAATGCCTTTAGAAATTGACAAAAATTATCCCCAATATTGGTTAAACGATGAAGAAGAAGGTGGGAAAAATCTAAAAGAGAAAGAGCTTTTCGAAACTTATCTTAAACGTTTGGGTAAAGATTATAAGTTCTATTATGAGAAAATAAGTCTTCATAAATCGGGAGAAAAACTTGTTGAAAATGTCAATGATTTAATGCATAATCACATTAATATTTTGATTTACAATTATATTGATATGCTTTCGCATGCAAGAACTGAATCTGAGATGATACGTGAACTTGCAAACGACGAGTCGGCTTATCGTTCAGTTACTGTTTCCTGGTTTAAACACTCACCCTTGTTTTCGTTAATTAAGGAATTGCATCACCATAAAGTAAAAATTGTTATTACTACCGATCATGGAACGGTTAAAGTTACAAATCCTATAAAAGTAATTGGCGATAAAAATACAACAACAAACCTGCGTTATAAAAATGGACGAAGCTTGAATTATAATCCTAACGAAGTTTTTGAGATAAGACAACCCGAAAAAGCTCATCTTCCAAAATCGAATATTAGTACAAGTTATATTTTTGCTACAAATAATGATTTTATGGCTTATCCTAATAATTTCAGCCATTATGCAAACTACTACAAAAACACATTTCAGCATGGCGGAATTTCGATGGAAGAAATGATAATTCCGTTCATCAAATTAAAACCAAACATTTAAAAAAAAGAATTATCTTAGCGTATATGCATACATTTCATTTAAAATCTTTAACTGAATTACCTGTTGTTGCCGATAAGTTTCTTCGACAAACAAGAGGGAAGAAAGTATTTGCATTTTTTGGTCCAATGGGTGTTGGTAAAACAACCTTTATTAAAGCATTATGCAACGAACTAGGAGTTGTTGAAATAGTTACCAGCCCTACGTTTGCATTGGTAAACGAATATCAAACTGCTTCAGGAATGATTATATTCCATTTCGATTTTTACAGGATAAATAAAATTGAAGAAGTTTATGACTTTGGATATGAAGATTACTTTTATTCAAATAATTTTTGCTTTATTGAATGGCCCGATAAAATTGCCGAAATTCTTCCAGAAAACGTTGTTTATGTTCAGATGTTAGAAAACGAAGACGGATCACGCACGATAAACATTCGATAGTTAGTCAACTTCGTTTTTTCATTTAAAAAAGATACTTCAAAATACTTGATAAAGATTTCGAATTGTATTATTTTGTTAGTCCTAAAAAACGAATGATTTTCTAAAAAAAGGAATTATGCCAGAGAATAATAAATCATCGCATTATACATTAGGCAAAACAAGCTTAATGCCTCAGGAAGAAAAGCTAGAAGTAGGAAAAAAGAAAGAGAAACTAGTTATAGGGATTCCTAAAGAAAATAAAGAATTCGAGAGCAGAGTTGGTTTAACTCCTGAAGCAGTTGAATTGCTTGTAGGTAATGGCCACGAAATAATTATTGAAACCGGCGCCGGAACATATGCTAACTATACCGATAAAGATTATTCTGAGTGCGGAGGATTTATTGTTACAAATAAAAGTGATGTTTTTCGCTGCGATATTGTATTAAAAATTTCACCTCCTACCATTGATGAGATTGACCTTCTCAAAACAGGTGCAGTTTTAATTTCATCGTTGCCTTTTCAGATTCAAAGTGAAGAATATATTCGCAAACTCATTCAAAAGAAAATTACAGCTATTTCGTTTGAAGGTTTAAAAGATAAAGACAATTGTTACCCGGTTTTACGATCGATGAGTGAAATTGCAGGAACAACTTCAATTTTGATTGCAGCCGAATATTTAAGTAATGTACACAATGGGAAAGGGGTTTTACTTGGAGGTGTTACCGGGATTACTCCTACCGAAGTTATTATTCTTGGTGCAGGAACAGCCGCTGAATTTGCCGCACGTGCTGCTATCGGATTAGGAGCATTTATTAAGGTTTTTGATCATTCCATTTCTAAATTAAAACGTTTACAATTAAATATAGGACGACAACTTTTTACTTCTGTTTTTCATAAACGGGTAGTTGAAAAGCATTTAAAATCAGCCGACGTAGTTATTGGTGCAATGCATCTGGGCGATAAAGGCCCGCAGTTTTTAATTACCGAAGAAATGGTAAAAATCATGAAAAAAGGTTCTATCATTATTGATATTAGCATTGATCAGGGTGGGTGTATTGAAACTTCAGATTGCATGAACTATTCAAACCCATCGTATATAAAACACGGAGTAATTCATTATTGTGTTCCAAATATTGCATCACGAGTTGCCAGAACTTCATCCATAGCTTTAAGCAATGTTTTTAATCCATTATTATTTAGTATTGCTGAGGCTGGTGGTGTTCAAAAACTTCTTAAAGAGGATTTAGGATTCCGACATGGAATATATATTTATAATGGAATTTTAACCAGCTCAAGCATTGGTAATTATTTCGGAATTCCATCGAAGGATATTGATCTTCTGATGGCTGCTTTTTAATATCCTTAAGTCGTCACTTAGCGAGTTTTTAAAACAAACTTCATAATGGTTTAGCGATTATTTCAATTTTTTTATTCTCAGAGAAACTCCTTGTTTTCTCTTTTTTACTCTGTGTAATATATTTTTACACAGAGAAACTCAGAGCTAGTAAAAGTTGCACAGAGTTTTAAAATTACTTATAGTTATATAATTAAAAAATTCAAAAGATCAAATTGTAAGTAGTGAGCTAATTAACTTGTTGGTATTTGAAATAATATTTACTTTAAGGAATTAACATTACTATAACATGAAATGAAAAAGATTTTCATGAAATTTGCATGGAATAAATAACCATTAGAACTATTTAAAGAAGTAAATAAAATAAAACAGAATCATCTTAGAGAAACTTTTAGTAACGGAAATTTATACCTTGTCGGAATAATTGTGGAGATATTATACTTCTAGTGGTAATCTTTATCGTTTATAACCATTCTAAGAAGTCAGACCCTGAACAACCTGAACAAAGGTTTACAGACAATCAAAATGAAACGCTGAAAAATTTTTGGGTTTAGTTTGCTCCATGCTTAATCAAAAAGAAGGCGGAATAAAACAGAATGAGATACGAAAAATTTTTGGCTTCCCTGTTGGTATTGTGGCAGAAAGATTGCTTAAAATGGAAAAGGAGGGACTAATCAAGCGGATTTGGGAGAATGAAGATTATATCTACACTATTTTTTGTCCGAACAATAAAAAACACCTTTCACCGAATTTTCTAATGTGCAAAAGGCAAGTAGTTGAATTAATCGGTATCAAATTAAAGTTAATATAACCAACTTAAATATCAACCATGACATTTTTTTTAAAACATCTATTTGTTATTAAAACCATTGTAATTATCGTTTTGTTTGTACTTCTTAGTTTCAACTCGTTTAGCCAAAAAAAGGGTAGCTATGAGATAGTCGGACAGATAATAGATTCCTTGAATAATGACCCTATTGAATACGCATCTGTTGCTATATATAGAATTAAGGATACCTTACTTATCAATGGGTCAATGACAAACTTTAAAGGTGAATTTTCAATAAAAGGGCTTAACGCTGGTAAGTATATTGTCAAGTCGAATTTTATAGGCTACAAGCCAAAATCAACTATTGTTGAAATTTCAAATACATCTGTTCATCTTGCCGAACCAATAGTCTTAGGTGTATCGTCAATTTTCCTTAACGAGGTTCAGATAACAGGCAGTAAGATAGAAAAACAGGTAACTATCGAAAAAACAAATATTGATGTGTCGCAAAATATCTCAGCGGTTTCTGGCAGTATAACCGATGTTCTTAAAAGCCAATCGCCTATCAGTATTGATGCCGAAAATAACGTATATCTCAGGGGGAATAGTAACATTCTTATTCTGCTAGATGGTCGCCCTACAACTGTTCCTTCGCTTGTAGCGTTGCCATCATCAAATGTTGATAATATTGAAATAATTACCAACCCAGATGCCAAATACGATGCCGAAGGAACTGGAGGTATTATCAATATTGTTACAAAAAAGCAAAGCGTTAGCGGATTAAACGGTACTCTTACTTTGAATTATGGCATTAATAACCGATTAAACGGAGGTGTAGGTCTAAATTACAGCAAAAAGATTTGGGCTATTGGCTTTAACTATAACGGACGATCTGAGAAATCGGATGTTAAAAGTTTTCTATCACGGGATTTGTACTCCCAAAACACCCATACCGAACAGGATGTGAATTCATCGCTATCAAACCCTACGCATTCCTTTGGCTTATCGCTTTCGGCAAAACCAAACAATAAAAATCTTATTTCTTTAAACCTTAAATCGGTCATCTACGATAATCTGAACACACAGAACATTGCAGGAAATCAAATTAATAGCGATTTGTCGCAAACCTTTTTTAATCGAACCAACGAAGTGACTTGGAAGCGTAGAAATATCGATGGAACACTGTCTTACAAGAAAATATTCGAGAAGAATAAACACGAAATTTCGTTTGATGCGATGTATTCCCTTACGAAAGGCGCAAGAACTGGGGATTATAGAATTGAAGGTGTTTATTTACAAAAATCTGATGCAGGAGGAAGACCACAAAACATTACCTTTCAAACCGATTATTTAAAGCAGATATTTAGAACAGGAAGAATTGAAACTGGATTAAAAGCATTTTCACGTTGGAACTCCTTTTACTCACATTTTTTTGATAAGGATATTGCGACTGATCGATGGTTAATAAATTCAACATATAGCAATGATTTGGAGTACAAAGAATACATTTATTCAACCTATTTAATGTATTCCGATAGTTTGACCAAAAAAATATTTTACAAAATCGGCGCGCGAGTTGAATACAACACTGCTGAATTAATACAAAAGTCTACCCAACAAAATATTAATGCAGAGTACTTCTTCCCTTTTCCTTTTCTATTAATAAAATATTCGATAAACCAAGCGCAAAGCCTATCGGTAAGTTTAACACGACGCGTAACACGCCCTGCTTATCCTCAGATAAATCCTTACATCGTAGTCATTGACCAAATTACCTACGAAACAGGTAATAAGCAGCTGAAACCCGAAATTGTGGATAAATTGGAACTGAACCATTCTTTAATGAAAGATAAATTTCAACTTCGCAGCAATTTGTTTTATGGTATTACCAATGATTTTATTACGCAAATATCGGTATTAACAGCCGACAAACTTATGGTAACGTATGCAAACGGCAATAAACAAATAAAAACAGGGGTAGATGTTGATGCAACATATAAATTCAATCCCGTTTTTTCAATTAATCCGGCATTTTCATTGTTCTATTCAAAATCCAATGGAGCTTATAATAATACCGATTTAAGCACAAGTGGAGCTGCTTGGACAGGTAATCTCAAATTTACAGTTAAGCCCGATAAAAGAACAGATATTCAATTGCTTTTTAACTATAATTCGCCAATTGATTTGCCACAATTTCGGCTAAACGAGATTTATTACGCTGATTTTGCAGTAAAGCGAAATTTCTTAAAAAATAAAGTCGCATTGAGCTTCACAGTAACAGATGTTTTTAACACACGCCAATGGATAATAAATACCGAAAACAGCGCATATAAGTTGTACAATAAAAGCAAGAACGATACACGTATTTTCTGGTTTGGATTGACTTTCAATATTAATTCGTATAAACCAACCAATGGAAAAAGCAACGAACTGGAAAGTGAAAACAGTGTCATTAAATTGGGACAGTAATAATTGAAAGAATGAAAGCAATTGAGAATTAACGGTTAATTGGTATTCAAATTAATAAGCAAAAGCTCTAGATGACCATATTATTAATTATCACCGCTATCTGTTTGATATTATCACTTATAGCAGACAAAAATAAAACATGGAAAGGGATAAAGAAAGGAATGAAGATGTTCCTAAATCTATTACCCGTTATACTCGCTGTAATTATAATGATTAGCGTTGTCCTGTTTTTTTTACCCAATGAAACTATTGTTAAATACTTGGGCAAAGGTGATGGATTCATGGGATATATCATTGCTTCTATCATGGGTTCAATAGCCCTTATTCATGGTTTTATTGCATACCCATTAGCGGGAATTTTAGTAAAGAATTGAGTGAGCTATCCAATAATTGGGGTTTTCATTACTACACTAATGATGGTTGGTATATTGACTCTGCCTTTGGAAATTAAGTATTTTGGTGCCAGGGTTGCCGTTTTGCGTAATATTTTATATTTCATTGGGGCAATAGTTATTGGAATAGTAATCGGTGCGGGGGCAAGAAAAGCGGTGTATGGCAACGACAGGAGGCATGCAGGGAAATGGATGACATACTCTGCTTTTACTCGCATGGCTCGTGAGTTCGCTCGGTTGTGCGTGGGATTCTTCTTTCTTTTTCGTTGTCTAGGAATTCTATTTATGATATCAAATTAGCTTGCTGCTAACGGCAGTCTGTCTAAAAACTAAAATTAACCTGCTAAGAATTTAATAATTGATTCATTCTGTTTATTACTATTCGTATTTTTCATACTCCAAAATCACTTAT
>MENE01000049.1 GCA_001769005.1 Bacteroidetes bacterium GWA2_31_9b
TAAAAGCAATTAAAGATGATGGTATTACCTGGCCACAAGTTTCTGACCTTAAATATTGGGAATGTGAAGCCGGTAAATTATACGGTGTTAAAAGCATACCTCATAATGTTCTAATTGATAAAGAAGGAATTATTATTGCTAAAAACTTACGTGGCGAAGATTTAGGAGCTAAATTAGCTGAACTTTTAAAATAATCTTGTAAATCATTTATATAAAGAGTGGATTTTTTATCCACTCTTTTTTTTGTATATTCATCAAATTTCTTTCTTGTCTTCAAAATTTTTATATTTTTGCTATTTAAAATAATTCTAAATAAATTATATGGTTCGAATTCTTTCATTTTTAATTTTTCTTGGTTTGTTTTTTGGATGCAATCCTAAAAATACAAATCAGAAAATAGCAAATAAACAGATAGTTACAGTAACTATTGAGCCGCAGAAATATTTTGTCGATCGTATTTCAGGTAATAAAATTGAAGTTAATGTTATGGTTCCACAAGGCAGCGATCCTCATGTGTACGAGCCTACAGCCAAACAAATGAAAGATCTTTCGAACTCCCGAATTTATTTTCGCATTGGTCATATTGAATTCGAAGAAGCATGGATTGAAAAATTCGCTTCAATTAATCCTACAATGAAAATTGTTGATTTATCTTCAACAACCGATTTAATAAAACCAGAAGAAATTGAGCATGACAACGACCACGATCATTCTCATGGTATAGATCCTCACATTTGGGTTTCTCCAAAAGAAGTAAGAAAAATGTGTTCATCGATTTACGAATCTTTGGTTGAAACTTTTCCCGAGCACAAATCTGAATATGAAACCAACTATTTAAAATTAACATCTGATATTGATAGTATTGATAATGCTATCAGAGTAAAACTGGAACCTTATAAAAGGAAAAAAATAATGATTTTTCATCCTACTTTAGCCTATTTTGCTCGAGATTATCAAATGGAGCAGTTAGCTATTGAAATTGATGGAAAAGAACCCACGGCACAGAATATCCAAAAAGTTATAGAAATTGCCAAACAAGAAAACATTCGTATTTTTTTTGTACAAAAGCAATTCAGCAAAAACAATGCTGAGGTAATTGCAAAAGAAATAAACGGACAGGTTATACAAATTGATCCTTTGGATTATGATTGGTTAAATACCATGTCGGTTATAAGTAATGAAATTGTCAATGGGTATTCAGATTAAATTACAAAATGAGTAAAATTGTAGAACTTAAATCCGTTTTTGCCGGTTACAACAACGATGTAATTTTAAATGACGTTTCCTTTGAAATTTACGACGATGATTTTATTGGAATTATCGGTCCAAATGGTGGAGGAAAAACAACTTTGTTAAATGTTATTCTCGGACTTATAAAACCAATTAAAGGATCAATAGAGTTTTTTGGCGATACTGAAAACAAGAACAATAAAATTGGCTATTTACCTCAAATAAATCAGATCGATAAAAAATTCCCTATATCAGTTTGCGATGTGGTTTTATCAGGACTCATTTATAGTTCGGGTATTTTTTATAAACACTCAAAAGAAGACAGAATAAAAGTTCGTGAAACACTCGAGAAACTTGGTATCTGCGATCTTCAAAATAAACCTATTGGAGAACTCTCGGGTGGGCAAATGCAAAAAGTATTATTAGCCCGAGCCATTGTTTCGTCACCTCGCTTACTTATCCTTGATGAGCCTAATACATTTGTTGATAATAAGTTCGAAGGTGAATTGTACGAAATACTCGTTCATTTGAATAAAGAAATGGCAATAATTATTGTTTCTCACGATATTGGTACCATATCAACCTACATAAAAACTATTGCCTGTGTAAATCGCGGTTTGCATTACCATAAATCAAATAAAATCTCTGAACAACAATTGGCTTCTTATAATTGTCCAATTAAATTAATTACACATGGAGAAGTTCCTCATACTGTATTAAAAACTCATAATCATATACTTTCCTGATAATGCTCGAAATCCTTCAATATAGTTTTATTACAAACTCTTTGCTTGCAGCCTTTTTTGCAAGCATTACGTGCGGAATTGTTGGTACTTATATTGTAACCCGACGAATGGTTTTCTTAAGTGGCGGAATAACTCATGCTTCATTTGGTGGAATAGGTATGGGATATTTTTTTGGATTAAATCCAATTTTTTCTGCAGCCGTTTTTGCTATTCTATCTGCTCTAGGTGTTGAGTTTTTAAGCAAACGAACAGAAATACGCGAAGATTCTGTAATAGGAATCCTGTGGTCGTTTGGAATGGCTATTGGTATTATTTTTATATTTATTACTCCGGGTTATGTCCCAAATTTAATGACTTATTTATTCGGATCAATACTTACCGTTTCCGGATTAGATGTATGGCTTATGTTAGCCTTGTCGGTTATTTTAATTCTCTTTTTTACTTTTTTTTATCGATTGATTTTATTTGTGGCTTATGATCAGAATTATGCTCGTACTCATAAAATTGCTGTTGATTTATTAAACTATATTTTAATTAGTCTTGTTGCATTAACCATTGTTTTAAATATAAAAGTAGTAGGTATAATTCTTGTAATTTCATTACTTACAATACCCCAATCAATTGCGAACTTATTTTCGAAAAATTTCAGAAACATTATTCTGTTGTCTATTGTTATAAGTTTAGTGGGTGTTCTTACTGGATTAATATTTTCGTATAAGATTAATATTCCTTCTGGTGCGGCAATTATTTTTTCGTTGGTAATTTTCTTTGGATTAGCAAAAGCAACACAGATGATTTTATCAAGAAGTATTTTAAAAACCAAAATACAAAAGATCTTAGAATAGAAATTTAATTATAATTTTGGAAATCAAATTTAATATTAAGATATCATGAATTACGATTTAATAATTATAGGAAGTGGCCCTGGTGGTTATGTAGCTGCTATAAGAGCTTCTCAATTAGGAATGAAAGTGGGTGTAGTTGAAAAATCTGAATTGGGTGGAATCTGTTTAAACTGGGGTTGTATTCCAACAAAATCACTTTTAAAAAGTGGACAGGTTTATACATATACTCAACATGCTGCCGATTATGGTGTTACAATTTCAGGTGATATTAAACCTGATTTTGAAAAAATGATTCAACGTAGTCGTGGTGTTGCTGATGGCATGAGTAAAGGGATTCAATATTTATTCAAAAAAAATAAAATTGAACATATTCAGGGATTTGGAGTGCTGAAAGATAATAAAACAGTGGAGGTTACAAATGCAGATGGACAAAAAACTGATATTCAGGCAAAAAATATAATAATAGCAACAGGAGCACGTTCAAAAGAACTTCCAAACTTAAAACAAGATGGTAAAAAAATTATAGGCTATCGCGAAGCAATGACCTTGCCTAAGCAACCAAAATCAATGATAGTAGTTGGTTCTGGAGCTATTGGCAGCGAGTTTGCAAACTTTTACAACTCAATTGGAACAGATGTAACTCTTGTGGAGTTTTTGCCTAATGTAGTACCAAACGAAGACGAAGAGGTTTCAAAACAACTTGGCCGCTCATTTAAAAAAGCAGGTATAAAAGTAATGGTTGAATCTTCAGTTGAATCTGTTGACACAACAGGTGATATTTGCAAAGTAACTATTAAAACAAAAAAAGGAATTGAAGTTCACGAAGCAGAAATTGTTCTTTCTGCAATAGGTGTTACTCCAAATATTGAAAATATTGGTCTCGAAAAATTAGGAATCGAAATTGAAAAAGGAAAAATTAAGGTTGATGATTATTACAAAACAAATATTGAAGGTGTCTTTGCTATAGGTGATATCGTTCATGGCCCTGCTCTTGCACATGTAGCTTCTGCAGAAGGTATCGTTTGTGTTGAAAAAATTGCTGGATTAACTCCTGAACCTATCGATTATAAAAACATTCCTGGTTGTACGTATACTTCTCCCGAAGTAGCATCTGTTGGACTAACAGAACAAGCTGCAAAAGATGCCGGTTACGAACTAAAAGTAGGTAAATTTCCTTTTACAGCTTCAGGCAAAGCGAGCGCTGCAGGCGAAAAAGATGGTTTTGTAAAACTTATTTTTGATGCAAAATATGGTGAACTTTTAGGAGCTCATTTAATTGGTGCAAATGTAACTGAAATGATTGCTGAACTTGTTGTTGCAAAGAAACTGGAAACTACCGGACATGAACTAATGAAAGCAATACATCCACATCCTACAATGTCGGAAGCAATTATGGAAGCTGCTGCTGCTGCATATGATGAGGTAATTCATTTGTAATATTAAAACCGAATTAAATTGAAAAAGGATGAGTTTAGTACTCATCCTTTTTTATTAGTATAAAGTGAAATTTACTTAGCCCGCATAGTTACAGAAGCTTTCATTCGTAAAAAGTCTTTACTGTAATTGCTTTTTATAAACGAAAAAACAAATATCACTGTAACAATAAGAAAAATTATAGTTATTCCGAGATCCGGGTTTCTGTTTATTGTTCGTGAATGACTTTTAGTCTTTACTAACATCTTGAATCTAGTTTTAAATTTATTATTTAGAATATGAATAATTCACAAACTAGATGAGTAAATAAAAATAAAGGTTGCGTTATAGATTAAAATAAAAGATGCTAACGCAACTATTCGTTTGAATTAAACATCTAAAAAATAGAAAAGAAAAATTGTTGCAAGCTTTTTGCAGGAATAAAATATTCATAAATTTGTTTAAATTGGATATTTTAAAAATTGGATAAGTTGGATCAACTTCCTGAAATAATAAAAGCTTGTATAAAAGGCGATCGAATCGCTCAGAAAAAGTTGTATCATAATCTGGCCGATAAGATGTATGGAGTATGTTTAAGATATGCTGCTAATGAAGATGAAGCTAAAGATATTTTACAGGATGGATTTATAAAAGTATTTTTAAATTTAAAACAGTTTAATTATAAAGGTTCTTTCGAAGGTTGGGTAAGACGTATAATTGTGAATACTGCTCTTGAAAAGTTTCGCGATAAAAACTATTTGTTTGCAGTTAACATGACACAGGGTTATGAAACAAGTGATAGTGAATATGATCACATTTTAAGCGAGTTGTCAGCAAATGATTTATTGTTGCTGATCAGGGAGTTATCGCCACAATACCAAATGGTTTTCAACTTATACGCAATTGAAGGATACTCTCATAAAGAAATAAGCGAGATAATGAATATAAAAGAAGGTACTTCAAAATCCAATTTATCGAGGGCAAGAGAAATTTTAAAAGAAAAAATTAATAAACATTATAGCGTTTCAGTAAATTTTTAGTTTATTACAATGAGTAAACAAATTGACGATATTTTCAAAAAAGAATTTAAAGATTACTCATTATCTGTTCCAGATAGTGTTTGGGAAAATATTGAACAATCTTTAAATCAAAATAAAAAACAGAGCGTATTTTCCATGTATAAACTTCTTGCTGCTGCAAGTATTCTTATCGTTGCTGTTCTTACATTGTTTTTTACATTTCAAAATACAAATAGAAACACCATTTCAGAAAAAATAGTTTCTCAATCCACAACCCCAGAATTAAAAAACAAAAATAAATCTGATCAAATTTCTCAGAATAAAATTGAACCAAATAAAGAAATTGAAAATAGTTCAAAATATAAAAATAACACGAATATAGAATCTACAAAAGAAATAAACCATATTGATTTAACTGAACAAGATCAAAATATTGTTGAAAATACAATTCGTTTTGAAAAAATTGAGAAACTTTCAGCAAAAGAAGTACAAGTTCAAAGCAATTTTATAGCAAGAACTGTTAAATTGAGCAATCCGGTTACATTCCCTAAAGAAGACAAAGATTTGATTGCCGATAATTTAACTGGCAAAAAAACAAGAGAACCTGTAAAATGGATTATTGGAGGTGAATTTGCTCCAACATATTCTTACAGATATTTAAGTGCTGCTGAAAGTAATCTTGAAAAATCATATTATAATTCTGTTGAAGCACCAATTTCTTCTTATTCTGGTGGGGTTAACGTTAAAATAGTTTTACATAAAAGATTGTCAGTTCAAACAGGTGTTTACTATTCAAGTATGGGGCAAAGTATCAATCATTTAAATGTTTATTCAAATAATGCAATTGATAAAGTGGATCCTGAATATCGAAAAGATTTTGAAAATACATTTACATTATCGAATTCAATTGGTAATATTAAATTTAACTCCATGTATGTTTTTGTTGATGAAACAAATTTTAGAATTGATATCAATTCAGAAAATAAATATTTTTTTGATGCTACAGATCCAATATTTAACGAATTGGAAGCCGAGATAAGCCAAAATATTGAATACCTTGAGATTCCTTTATATTTAAATTACAAGTTTATTGATCGAAAAATTGATTTAAATATAACAGGTGGCATAGGGGCAAATATGTTAATAAGTAATAATGTTTACCTTATACATGGAAATAGCAAAGAAAATATTGGTGAAACCGATGGTGTCAATACAATGAATTATAGTGGTACATTTGCATTAGGAATTGAATTGCCAATACTCAGAAATCTAACATTTAACTTACAACCAGCAGTAAAATACTATATTAATGCTATAAATCCTGATTCAGATATTGAGTCTCATCCTTATTCATTTGCAGTTTACTCCGGATTCAACTATTCTTTTTAAATTTATTTAAGAGTTATAGTAAAACTCAGCAATTTTTGTAATCTTTGAGTTAGAATTTTTATTTAATTTCTTACTGAAATTAATTCATTAACTAAATTATTTATATGTTTTCAGTTACAAAAACCTTCATGAAAAAAGCCTTTAGAAAAAGCAAGTATTCAATTGCTGCTTTACTCGTTGTTTTTGTTTCACTTTTGATATTTAGCTTTTTTAAATCCGGAAAAAATACAGATGACAAGGATTATAATGATTTTTTTCTAAGAAGATATTCCGTTTTTGCATTGAATATTCCTGAAAAACTCACATTTGCAGGAGAGGATGTGCCACTTGATCATTTTGATGTTCGCGAAGCTCTCGATCAGGAATTGCTGGTTAACACCTATTGGCAATCACAAACCTTATTGTTTATTAAAAGAGCAAAACGCGATTTTCCCGAAATAGAACGAATTCTAAAGGAAAATAATATTCCTGATGATTTTAAATACTTGGTTTTAGCCGAAAGCGAACTAAAAAATGTCGTTTCTCCTTCAGGTGCAGTAGGAATCTGGCAATTGCTAGAAGGAACTGCTAAAGATCATGGTTTAGAAGTAAACGATAATGTTGATGAACGATATCATATTGAGAAAGCAACAGAAGCAGCTAGTGTATTTTTAAATAAATCAAAGGAATTATTTGGTAGCTGGACTATGGCTGCGGCATCTTATAATATGGGACGAACAGGCTTGCTTAAACAAGTTAAAAGACAAAATCAAACCGACTATTATAATTTGCTGTTAAATGATGAAACTGCCCGATATATTTTCAGAATTCTGGCTATTAAGCAAATAATTGAAAATCCTCAAAACTATGGGTTTTATTTACGCGAAAAAGATATGTATTACCCAATACCTTCATATCAGGTTCGAGTTGATACATCTGTTTCCGATTTTGCATCTTTCTCAGAGAAATACAACATCAATTATAAAATATT
>MENE01000050.1:0-3845 GCA_001769005.1 Bacteroidetes bacterium GWA2_31_9b
CCGTAACGGCAGTGCAGGCAGGGTTTTGTCTTGATCTTTTTTGATACTTTTTTGGATCAAGCCAAAAAAGTTGTAAAAACAGAAAATACAGTCCTATTAAAAAGATTGAGTTTAATTAATATATAGCAAATGTTACCAAAAAATCGTTTTGTACACCATCAAAAGTCGTGGGAGATATTATTTTTTTCCTGTACAGGCTTGCTAAAATTTATGCTTAATTTTTTAATCCCACAGAAATATAAAGTGATCCAAAATTTTCCCTTTACTCAGACATCTGAAAAATAAAAAATCCCGCTAAAAGCGGGATGATTATTCTTTTGCGGAGAGAGGGGGATTACTCGTTTCGCTTTGCTCTCCTCGTGAGGGCTTCGCCGTTCGAACCCGGGTTCTCATCCCCATATTATTTGAGTTTTTTTTAAATAAAAAAAGTAGTTCGTATTTGAACTACTTGTCTTGCGGAGAGAGGGGGATTCGAACCCCCGGTACCCTAATCGAGTACGTCAGTTTAGCAAACTGGTGGTTTCAGCCACTCACCCATCTCTCCTTTTAAAAGTTCGACAAAATTATAAAATAGATTAACACTAGCAAAAATTATACTAAGAAAATATTAATTAAATAATTGAAACGGTTAATCCCTTTTTTTCAAGTTTGTTTTTAATTGTAATTAACCTATCGTATTTGCCGGTTTTAATATCACATAAACCGCAATAATGAACTAAATAGGTACATTGTTCTGCCTGAACAGAATCGTGAGAGCAAACATCGATTAATGAATTAATAACATAATCAAAATCATGCACATCGTCGTTATATAGAACCAAGGAGTAATCTTTACCATCGTTTGATCCCATCTCCAGATTCGGGTCATTTTCAAATTTTCGTTTACTGTTCATAAATTCAAAAAATAGTTAATTAAATTTTGAAAGGCCTAATATACAACATATTTAAATATAATAATATGAAATATTCGGATTATTGTGTCATTTTTCTGGCCTGATCAACTGGAATCCTGCTATCTGCAAAGAAAGCATGAATTTCAACTTCTTTATTTATTATGGCTTCTAATTTATTCTTGAGAGAATAAGATTCATCAAAACTAGTGAACGATTCAATTCTATAATAAATAACGTCTCCTTTTTGTTCCTTAATTGCAATCTTATTATCGGGTACTTGTGAATTAATTTTTAAAATCAACACTGAATCTGATTTATTTAATTCAATTTTTAATACATATTTAATAATTAAATCGTCCTCATTATCTTTTATGTTAATCTGCTTATTTTGCACTATGGTTGATTTTCTTGATTCAGATTTTACAGCATCGTTTATGGGTACAATTTTTCCATCTTTAAATGCAACAACATAAGCATCTTTATACCCTCTTTGCTTAACATCAGACAAACTCGACTCGGCTTCCTTTAATTTTAAAAATTTCCCAGTAAAATACTTTGTTAGTGTACTACCTTCTTTTTTTATTGATGTTAAAGGTGTAAAACCATTAAAAACAGATGGTTTTTTGGGAGTACTAAAAGCTCCTAACTGAATCATATAAATTACTCCATGAGGCAACTTTTCATTAACCGGAATGGGATTTTTATCGTTGTAAATAGATGGCGATTTTAAATAAAATCCTAAATCCTTTATTTCTTCAAATTGATCATTATCAAAATCAAATTTTTCTAATTTCTTAAACCCAACGCTATCGATTCCTCCTTGATTTATATCCGACAATTCATTTTTTTGAGTACTCTGATTTGCTGTTGTTGTTGATTTTTTTTCTTGAGTATTTTCGTACAATACATTTTTTTGAGCCAGATTTAATTGTTCAATTTCTCGCACTCTTTCATAACTTTTTTCAGCATTTTTCTGTGCCTGATAAATTTTTTCTTCAAGATCAACCAACTCATTTGTTAAATTTTTAATATCCTGCTCATACTCGCTTTTTTCGAGTAACGTTCTTTTACTATCAATAATCCATTGCAACGAATCGGCTTTTAGCTGCCATTTCATTGTTTGATTTAATAAACTATCGTATTCCGATTTATATAAAAAACTTTCTTTGGCTTGAAGTTTTACAATTTCGCTTAGTTCGTTTTTTACTTTAACAGGTTTTTCTGATTTAGAATCTTTCTCAATTATTTCGTTAACATTTAATTGCGATAATTGAATAATCTCACCAAGTGAAGAGTTTTCTTTCATCTTTTTATCGTTCAGATATTTGATTTTATAAACAGTAACTTCTTTTGCAGCATAATCACGTGCTGAAGCAAAATAAGCAAATTTTTCGTCAGGTGACGGAACAAACAAAAAATCATCAAAAGGCGAATTTATTGGAAATCCAAGATTTTCTGGAGCGCTCCATTGTTGCTTTTCCCAGTTCCAAACCGATTTATATATGTCGTATCCACCCATTGAATATTGACCTTTACTAGCAAAAAAAAGTGTTGAACCATCGGTATGGATATATGGATAACATTCGTCAAAAGGCGAATTAATCAACTCTCCTAGATTTTCCGGCTCACTCCAGGTTCCATCATTTTTACGTGTAGATCTGAATATATCAAGATCGCCTCTTTTTTCATTTTTAAGTGAAAAGTAAACTACTTCGTTTCGTTCAAGTTTATTTGGAATATACATTAATGATTTTGACGACAAACTGTCCATAGGAAATTTCAGAAGATCTTGATTTTTCCCAAAACCTCCTTCGAATCCTGAGAACATATATAAAGAATAAAAACTCTTTTCACTTGCATTTTCTTTACTATAAACTACTAGTTCTGTCCCCGATTTAGTAAGATAGATTGCATTATTAACACTATTAATATGATTCAGGAGATCATAATCGCGATACATACTTTTTGTAGCTTTCTCTTTGAACCGATCGAAATTCTTTAAAGCATCGCTAAATAAATAACTTTTATGGTATGCTATTCCGAGGTAAAAATAAACATCATCGGGAACATCTTTTGTTGCAGCAATTCGTAATCTTTTTAAAGATTTTTCAGGATTTTTATCAAGAAACAACAAACAAACTCCTGTATAATAATTATATGCAGGATCTTTGGGATATTGAACATACATTTTTTGAAAATACAGATACGCTTTATGGTAATTACTGTTTTTAAAATCAATATATGCTGATTTTAGCGAATCAAGATCGTGTGAATTTGTATTTGTTTTTTGTGCTGCAGCAAACTGCCCAAGAATGAACACAAAAAAAATAAATACAAAATATTTATATGAGTTGTACATCAGAAAAATCTTAAAAATCAAAAATAATCATTACAAATGTAATACACATAAGATAGAGGTTAAAAAAAGTTAAACAACTTTTGTTATAATCAATAATTCAGCCTATTATGCATTATTTCAATTTTGTTGATAAAGAAATGTAAACATTGATTAACAAATTCTGTCTTATGAATGGTTTTTTATAAATTTACATTTTATAATTCGTGCATATTATGTCATTACTAAAGATAAGTGATAAAGCTCCCGTTTTTAAAGGTATAGATCAGAATGGCAATTCAATTTCACTTGATCAGTTTAAAGGGAAAAAGGTGGTTCTTTATTTTTATCCAAAAGACAATACTCCCGGATGTACTGCTGAAGCATGTAACTTGCGTGACAATTATAGTTCGTTTATTGAAAAGGGTTACGAAGTTATTGGAGTAAGCCCCGACACAGAAATTTCTCACAAAAAATTCGCTGATAAGTTCGAATTGCCATTCAGATTAATTTCTGATACCGGCAAAACGATATTAAATATGTATGGAGCCTGGGGTGAGAAAAAGATGTATGGAAAATCGTACGAAGGAGTATTGCGTAAAACATTTATAATATCC
>MENE01000050.1:3870-8109 GCA_001769005.1 Bacteroidetes bacterium GWA2_31_9b
TCGAAAAAGTTAAAACGAACGATCATACAAATCAGATTCTAGAAAAGTAAAAAATATCATACTAAAACATAAAAAATGAAAACAATGGAGAAAGAGAAAGAAAAGGAAAAAAAGGTAAATAATATCAATCCTGAAAAACTAAAAGCTTTACAGCTTACATTAGATAAAATTGATAAAGATTATGGTAAAGGTACCATAATGAAAATGGGCGATAAAGCAGTAGCAGATGTTCCAACAATACCATCTGGTTCTTTATCTCTCGATGTTGCTTTAGGTATTGGAGGTATTCCAAGAGGCAGGGTTGTAGAAATATACGGACCAGAATCATCAGGTAAAACAACTCTGGCAATTCATATAATTGCAGAAGCACAGAAAAAAGGAGGCATAGCTGCAATAATTGATGCAGAACATGCTTTCGATCGTACCTATGCAGAAAAGTTAGGTGTTGATGTAGAAAACTTGCTTATATCTCAACCTGATAATGGAGAACAAGCACTCGAAATTACCGATCATTTGATTCGTTCTGGGGCAATTGATGTTATAGTTATTGACTCGGTTGCAGCACTTACACCTAAAGCTGAAATCGAAGGTGAAATGGGCGATTCCAGAATGGGTTTACAAGCCAGGCTTATGTCACAAGCATTGAGAAAACTTACTGCAAATATTAATAAAACAAATACTTGCTGCATTTTTATTAATCAGCTCCGCGATAAAATTGGAGTTATGTTCGGTAGCCCTGAAACAACAACTGGTGGTAATGCATTAAAGTTTTATGCAACAATCCGTATCGATATCAGAAAAACAGGACAACTTAAAGATGGTGAAGAAATATCAGGAAACAGAACCAGAGTTAAAATTGTAAAAAATAAATTGGCACCACCATTTAAAAAAGCTGAATTTGATATTATTTATGGTGAAGGAATATCAAAAATTGGTGAAATAATCGATTTGGGTGCTGAATTAAATGTAATTAAGAAAAGCGGTTCGTGGTTTAGTTATGGTGAAACAAAACTTGGGCAGGGACGCGATGCAGTAAAACAATTACTAAAAGACAATCCTGAATTAGCCGATGAGTTAGAAAAGAAAATTAAAGAACAACTTGGTGTAACTAAACAATTATAATTATGAATAGAATACATATAGCATTATTCGTAAGTATTTCATTTTTAATATTTTCGTGCAAAACCGAAAAAGAAGTTAAATTTGAAATAAACAATCCTGTTGAGAATATAAAACTTACTTCAGATATTATGACTCCTGAAGTTCTATGGTCTTTTGGCAGGGTTAGCGAAGCTCAGGTTTCGCCTGATGGAAAAACCATTCTTTTCGGAGTATCATTTTATAATATTGAGAAAAACAAAGGAAATAGAGAACTCTTTACAATACCTGTTGAAGGTGGAGCTGCTGTAAATATTACAAATACCGAATCAGGTGAAAATTCCCATGTTTGGCGACCTGATGGTAAGAAAATTGCTTTCCGTAGTAACGATAGTGGATCGTCACAACTTTGGGAAATGGACGCAGATGGAACAAACAGAGTTCAAATTTCTAATGTAGAAGGTGGAATTACAGGATTTATATATTCACCCGACCAATCAAAAATTCTGTTTACTAAAGATGTAAAAATTGATAAAAGTGTAACTGACATTTACCCTGATCTTCCAAAAGCAGATGCTCGTATTGAAACTGATTTAATGTACCGACATTGGGATACATGGCACAATTACACCTACAGCCATGTTTTATATGCTGATTACGATGGTAAAGTTTTAAGCAATGTTGTTGATATTATGGAAGGTGAAAGATTCGACAGTCCTTTAAAACCATTTGGAGGAATTGAACAGATTAACTGGAGCCCCGATAGTAAAACCATTGCATATACATCAAAAAAACTTGTTGGAAAAGCATATTCACTTTCAACCAATTCAGAAATTTACCTATACAATCTGGAAACAAAACAAACACAAAATATTTCTGAGGGTTTAATGGGTTACGATGTATCTCCTGTTTATTCGAACGATGGCAAAAAAATTGCCTGGGAAAGTATGGAAAACGACGGCTATGAATCAGATAAAAATCGCATTATTATTTATGATATAGAAACAAAGAGTTATAAAGATTATACTACAACTTTTGATCAGGATGCTCATGGTTTAGTTTGGACAAATGACAATCAAACGATTTATTTTACAAGCGATTTTCAGGCTAGATTTCAAATATACAAACTCGATGTTGCATCAGGTTTAATAAGTCCGATAACTAAAGGCGATCATAATTATTTATCGGTTAATCCTGTTGGAAATGTACTTATTGGAACAAAACAATCGATTTCGATGCCAACAGAAATCTTTAGTATCAATCCTGCAACCGGTGAAGAAACTCAACTATCGTTTATAAATAAAAATTTACTCGATCAATTGAGTTTTGGAAAAGTTGAAGAACGCTGGGTAAAAACTACAGATAACAAACAAATGCTTGTTTGGGTAATTTATCCTCCACATTTCGATGCAAGTAAAAAATATCCAGCAATATTATATTGCCAGGGTGGACCACAATCATCTGTAAGTCAGTTTTTCTCGTACCGATGGAATTTCCAGATGATGGCAGCAAATAATTATATTGTTGTTGCTCCAAACCGACGTGGAGTACCTTCTTTTGGAACTGAGTGGAATGAGCAAATTAGCAAGGATTATGGCGGTCAGAATATGAAAGATTATTTGAGCGCAATTGATGATGTTGCTAAAGAACCTTATGTTGATAATAAAAACTTAGGCGCTGTAGGTGCTAGCTACGGGGGATTCTCTGTTTACTGGCTTGCAGGAAACCACAACAATCGTTTCGATGCATTTATCGCACACGATGGTATGTTTAACCTAGAAGCTCAGTACCTTGAAACTGAAGAAATGTTTTTCGTAAACTGGGATTTAGGCGGCCCATACTGGGATAAAGCAAATAAAACAACTTATGAAAATTCTCCTCATCGCTTTGTTGATAAATGGAATACTCCAATAATGGTAGTTCATGGCGAACAGGATTTCCGTATCGCTTTTACTCAAGGAATGAGTGCATTTAATGCAGCTCAGCTTAAAGGAATACCTAGCAAGTATTTGCATTTCCATAACGAAAACCATTGGGTTCTTCAACCTCAGAATGGAATATTATGGCAACGTGAATTCTTTGGTTGGCTCGACCAATGGCTAAAAAACGAAGAATAAAAATAATAAAAGACCGGAATTTCCCGGTCTTTTGTTTTTAAAGATAAAATCAGTTATTTTTAGTCTATTAAAGCTCAATGGATAAATGACAAATGTTGTTCAAAACATAATGCACATTTTATTAATCATAATTTTTATGATTATATATATTCTTGCATTTATTATTGTTAAACCCTTCCTGATTAATCACAAACGAAAAATATCAACATTATTTTTAAAAATTAGCTACCTTATTTATCTGGGTGTTTTGCTGGTTAGTGTTTACTTATTTATGTTTTTTGGCCCAAACGATCTTGAATACCAAATAAGTAATTTCTTTTTTTTGGGATTATTAATTTGCTTATTTATACCTAATCTGGGGATTTTATTCAGACGAAAAGTTGAGAAATACAGGAGTGAATATAACTTCGCCTTTTCAATGATAAACGGAATAATAGTTTTCTTTATTTTTTATAAGTTAATTCAACACAACTGGTTTTTGTTTTATTAAGCTATTCCTCATTAAGTATTGATAAAACCTCTTTTACATTGTTATCCATAGTTGCTTGTGCGTCGAGCCAATGAATTTTAAATCCACTTCGTTCCATCTTACGAAACCATGTCATTTGTCGTTTTGCAAATTGATGAATCGCTGTTTCAAGGTTTTTAAACATTTCGTCATATGATAATTCTCTTAAAATATACTGAGTAAGGAATTTATATTCTAAACCATAATAAATCAAATCATCTGACGATATTCCAGTATTTAGTAGCTTTTTAACTTCATCGATCATGCCATCGTTTAATCGTTGTTTTAAACGTTTCGTAATTCTCTCTCGCTGAATGTTTCGATCGGATTTAATACCTATTATAAGAGGATTTATTTTCGGAAAATCGATTTCTTTAACTGTGTTTTCGGTATAGAATTTTTCAATTTCAATAGCTCTGATCATTCTTTTGCGTGTGTCGATATCAGAAACGTTATGTAATTTTTTATATGATTTTAAAATATCGATTAATTCATTTTCCGATTTAGAATTTAGCT
>MENE01000050.1:8259-8830 GCA_001769005.1 Bacteroidetes bacterium GWA2_31_9b
CATACACATTGTATTTCGACCCTGCTTCAACAATATCAATAAGATGAAAAGGTACTTGCTTTCCGTTTAAAGTATATTCATCGATATCTTTACCTGTACCAATATCCATTCCTTTGTATACCTGACGAGAATCGGCACTAATAATTTCTCCATCTAAAACCAATGCAAGATTTACTGCCAATGAAGTTTTACCACCAGCTGTAGGACCTAATACCGTTACTAAATTATATTTATTAACCATGAATTGATTTTATACAAAGGTAAATTAAAGATTTTGTGTGTCAACAGTTCTTTAACAAAGATGAAAAAAATTATTAGATTTGTTTACCTTTGCAATGAAATACAATTAGCCAATAGTAATGTAAACTATGCAAAACGCAATAAACATAAAAAATAAAAAGGCGGGATTTAACTTTGAGTTTATCGATAAATTTATTGCCGGTATTAAGTTAACCGGTACAGAGATTAAATCGATACGAGGAGGAAAAGCAAGCCTTGTTGATACATATTGCTATTTTGTAGATCATGAATTGTATGTTCGTGGATTAAATATTTCTGAATATTTTTTTGG
>MENE01000050.1:8892-10976 GCA_001769005.1 Bacteroidetes bacterium GWA2_31_9b
ATAAACTTGAACGTAAAGTTTCTGAAAAAGGATTTACGATTGTAGCAACTCGTCTTTTTATAACCGACAAAGGATGGGCAAAATTAGAAATTGCTCTTGCACGCGGTAAACAAGAATTCGATAAACGTGAAAATATTAAGGAAAGAGATGTTAAACGCGACATGGATCGTGCTAAAAGAATTTAAAACATCCCTATACACCAAGTTAAATCAGTAAAATCATGAATTTTTACTGAGCAAAGAAGAAGTTATTCAGTTCATAAATATCTTCGGGCTTAAATTCTTCATCCGAATCGAAGAAATTACTAATAGCCTTTAGTAGTTCATCAAACGAAATATACTCATCGTTATTAATATCCAGCTTTTTAAATTTTTGTGGTATTTCAACATTCGACATCTGTGAATATTTCGACCATCCTAATCCAATCGGAATCATATATACATCGGTTCTTTCTACAGCTTGAATATTTTGCAGCAATGTAGCCAGGATTTGTTCAGGTGTTAATTCAATACCACTAGCATCTACAATAGCTCCTTTTACTGATGAAAGATCAGAATCGATATAGTTTGGAATACCATCCTTATCATCATCAAATGGACAACCAACAGAATCAACTGCAACCCCTTCAGGAGTATTGTAACAATCATCTTTAAGATCTAAAACTCCATCATGATCTGAATCAGCAATAATAGTATAATCAAAATCACCTGAAATATCCATAAAGAGACTTTCCATCAATCTGGTTTTCGGATCTGAAAACAAGTCGATATTCAAATTGACATAGGTTAACGAGAACATGTCATTTTTCGTATCACCTATTCGTCTACTTTCATTCTTATAACTAATTCCATCAAGGTCGTCAGTAAAGGTGTAGTGTAACGAAGTAGCCAGTCTTAAAACAACCCGATTACTAATTTTAAAATCTAAACCCACATCTCCAACAACTGCATAATTACTTGGGGTATATTCTCCTCTATCAAAACGATCTATAGTCTGAATATTCTCCTCATAATCATAATCCCTGTGAACTATTTCACCATTAACACGAATAGTTCCATCGGGGAAATAGTTATAATTACCCGCTTCATTTCTCAAATCAGTACTAGTACTGTAATTAAAATATTCAGCACCAACCGATAGAAATGGTTTTATTTTTCTATCTCCTTTAAACAAGTGTCCAAAATTATATTCAAAATTTGCTCCAATACTCGCAGTAATATCAGACTTGAAATTTAAATTTAGAGATGTATCGGGAAATGCTGTTTCGTATCCAGCCATTTTCCCTAGAACTAAAACATTTATATTCACTCTCCAATTGTGGTTCTTACCAATTGGTTGATATAAATTTAAACGAAACGGTGACCGCCCTTGCAACATGTTTTTGGTATCATTTTTCATTTCACCGTAATAATTCATAAATCCGGTACCCAAACCTAGCACAGGCATATAAACAGGGTTCTCTACTTCAACCTCTTTTACAAGCATGTCCTCATATCCTTGTGAATAAAGTATTTGAGAACACAAGATCAAACAAAATACTACAAATAAAAATTTAAATAATCTCATTATTTAAGATCAAGTTAGAGTTATTGATACCAATCATGGTTTGTAATCATTAATGCTTCTTGTACAGTAATTCGATTTCCATTATTATATGCAGCTACAAAAGCATCGTCAATTGGTGTGGTATTCCAAACATGAACTCTGTAATCTCGTGCTGCCTTATAAACATAAAATGAGCCTACAGAATATTTTCTCCACCCTTCATGGAATTCAGTACGTACTTCTTTATCAAGATTGTATTTTTTAAAATATCTGTTGATATCAATTGGCCTATGTCCTGCAGCTATCTGAACCCTATAATAAACACCATTTTCAGGTTCCAGTGTACTAATATGCTTTGTATCTTCGCGTAATAATTTCAATGCACTTTCAGCGATTTCAATTGTAACTTTACCTGAGTAGTTCTTAGGTTGTGTTGTGGAAATTGGAATTGATTGTGATTCTATGGATGAAGAAATTACTGCTAAAAGATTTTCTGATGATTTATTTGTAAGATTTACATCTTTCTCAATAATATCGGT
>MENE01000051.1 GCA_001769005.1 Bacteroidetes bacterium GWA2_31_9b
ATTTTCATAAAAATCGCAGGGTTTAATACCGTGTTGTAAAGCTGCAGCATAAACAACAGGTTTAATTGTTGATCCTGTTTGCCTTTTAGCTGTTATATGATCATATTTAAAATATTTAAAGTTTACTCCACCAACCCATGCTACGATATCTCCCGATTGGCTATCCATTACCAATGCACCGGTCTGTAGAATTTTAAAATGATGTAACAATGAATCAAGAGGAGATATAAGTGTATCCTTAAGACCATTCCAGGTAAAAATTTCTGTTTTTCGGGGAACTTTCAATGCTTCTATAGCTTTGTTTTTTGAAAGCCCATTTTTTCTTAATCCTTTGTAAGCTTCGCTTTGCTCAATTTGCAACATAGCCAGTGTTGGATCTGCTAACCATGATTCCTTTCCTTTCCAATCGCGGTCGAATTGTTTTTGCAATTTCGACATATTATCTGAAATTGATTTTTCGAGATAAACTTGCATTTGAGCATTTAAGGTAGTATAAATCTTTAACCCATCGGTATATATATTGTATTCGCTCCCATCAGGTCTTTTCTTATCTTTTAGAATCTCAACACAACTTTTTCTAACATACTCACGAAAGTAAGGTGCTGGTCCCTCAACAAAAGTCAATTTACGGTATTTTAATTCTACTTTAATCTGTTTTAATGAATCTAGTTCGTCTTTGGTAAGATAGCCATATTTGTACATCTGCCTTAAAACTACATTTCGTCTTTTTACTGCTGCGTCTTTATTCATTCGGGGATTATAGCTATTATTTGCTTTTAATAAACCAACCAATAATGCCGATTCTTCGATTTTTAATTCGGCAGGATTTTTGTCAAAAAATATGATTGATGCAGTTTCTATTCCATACGTATTCTCGCCAAAAGATACAGTATTCAAATAAAGCTCTAATATCTCCTTTTTAGAATATAACTTCTCAATTCGATGAGCCAAAATCATTTCTTTCATTTTAGCTACAGGAATTGTTAGAATTCCATAATCATTTCTACCATAAAGATTTTTAGCCAATTGTTGAGTGATTGTACTCCCTCCACCCGATCGATGATTAAATAAAATAATTGTTTTTACCAGTACTCTAAAAGAACTTCGGGGATCAATTCCATGATGCTTATAAAAACGATTGTCTTCTGTAGCAACCAAAGCATTCTGTAAATGCTCAGGGATTTCTTCAACGGAAGCATTCGTTCTGTTCTGATAATAATATCTGCCCAGCAGCTTATTATCGACTGAGTATATATTTGTTGCAGTATTATTTTTAATTTTTCGTAAATCGGCATAGCTTTGAACAGCCCCAAAAGCGCCAAACTTAACTAGAATAAACAAGATAAAAATTGAAATTGAAACGGTAATAATGGCACTAAGAAAGACTTTAATTAAAAACTTTTTCCAATTGTATTTTTGCTTCGAATTATTTTTAACACTCATGTTGTTTGATTAAATCCTAATAACTATGAAATTCTTGCCTTTATTGTGATTTTAAATAATTTTTAAAGTTATACTATTATTTAACAATCACACTTTGAACATTCATATATAAATATTCAGAATTGAAAAAGCATCCCGAAGGATGCTTTTTTGATTATTAAATTATAAATCTACTATTGAACAACCAATTTTTTAGTAAAGCTCTCTTTTTGATTGAATATTTTAATAAAATACAATCCTAAAGGCATCTCTGTTAAATCAATAGTTTTTGTAGTTGTGTTATGTATTTCACCTTGATAAACTTTAATACCATCTATGCTTACAATTTCAATAATAAATTGTTCTGATGGATTATGGTTGAAGAGAATATTCAATTCATCATTAGCTGGATTAGGATATAGATTTATTTCCGAGGATTCATTTTCTTCAATTCCGGTTTCAACTAAATCATTCAGGTTGATAGTTATATTAGCTTCATCAATATTTAATCCGTCAGAAACCTGAACAGTTAAATTAAATACAGGAGTAGTTTCAAAATCTAATTCATCGTTTGAATTTACAATTATTTCTCCATTTGATGAATTAATTGCAAATGCATTATTTGTATTCCCTAAAGTTATTGAATATACTAAATCATTTAAACTTCCATCTGCATCCGTTGCATTAACGTCACATGCGACTGTTCCGTTGGCACTATTTTCATCAATACTAAATGTTTCGCCTGTAATCACTGGTGTATTGTCATTTAAATTATTCAAGTTTATAGTAACAACACCGCTTCCTGAATGTAATCCATCAGAAACTTCAATTGTCAAAGCAAACGATGTTACACTTTCAAAATCGAGTACTGACGATGTATTAACGGTTAACTCACCAGATATATTAATTGCAAATGCATTGCTTGTATTTCCATCTGTTATTGCCCAATCTTGAAATACAGTGCCATAATCAGAATCAGTTGCCAAGACCTGACCAACAGCTGAACTATTAGCTAGATTTTCGTCAATTGAGAATGATTGAGATGCTGTAATTACAGGATTATCGTCATTAATTGCTGCTACTATTATTGATACAGTTTGAGATGAACTTGTATTTGTTCCATCGGATACTGTTAACGTTAATGTAAAACTAGGGTTTATAGCAGGGTTTAATCCGGTATTATCCATTACTGTAATTACTCCTGTAGAAGAATTTATATTAAAATATCCACCACTATTTCCAGCAGTTATAGTCCAATTCTGGAAAGTTGTTGGAGTCACATCTTCATCAGTTGCAACAACTGTTCCAACAGCTGTTCCGTTTGGTGATTGTTCTGTAACATAGAATACCTGTGAGGCAGTTATAACAGGAGCAACATCATTTAAATCCGTAAGATTGATGGTCACATCCTCTGCTACGCTGGTATTGGCGCCATCGCTTACCGTTACCTTAATGGTCAATGAGGTATTGGTCTCCCTGTCAAAATCATCTGCGTCAGCGACTGTAATTTGACCTGTTGAAGGATTAATATCAAAAGCATTAGTACCATCTCCATCAACATTTGCATTTACTGTAATTGTCCAACTGCTGAATGTTGAACCAGCATCATTATCTGTAGCAGTTACAGTTCCTATTATTGTTCCTACTATTGAGTTTTCATTTATATTAAAACTTTGTGAAGCAGTTACAACTGGGATTTCATCGTTCAAATCATTTATGGTAATGGTAAAAGCCTTCTCGTAAGTCAAACTTTCTTGATCCGTTGTGAGAATCCTTACTAAGTAACTACTCTTTGTTTCGTAATCTGGACATGGTGTTATATGCAGGTCGCTACCGCTAATGCTAAAGGAAGCATTATCCGTACTACCAGTTCCAGCTACAAGCGTATATGTGAAAGTGTTGCTAATATCCTGATCTGTTGTACTTAATATTCCTACTATTGAGTTAGCTACTACATTCTCATTGATTGAACTAACCGATAGGGTGATGTCGCTAGGAGCTTCATTCAGATCGTTGATAGTAACAATGAAAACCTTTTCAAACCATAAACTTCCTTGATCAGTTGAACGAACCCGAACTGAGAAGCTATTTTTCGTCTCAAAGTCGGGACTACTATTGATATGCAGACTACTCCCGCTTATGTTAAACGAAGTATTGTCAGTGCTTCCTGTTCCCGCAACAAGTGTATAGGTAAAGGTGTTAGCTGCATCTGTATCGGTTGTACTTAAAGTGCCCACAGTAGAGTTCGCTACTACGTTCTCATTGATTAATGTAGCAGATAACGCTATATCAGTTGGTGTTTCGTTCACATTATTTATAGTGATTGTAAAGGCCTTCTCGTAGGTCAAACTTCCTTGATCAGTTGTGCGAACCCTTACGGAGTAACTGCTCTTTACCTCAAAGTCGGGGCTACTGGTGATACGTAAACTACTACCGCTGATATTAAACGATGCGTTGTCGGCACTGCCAGTTCCTGCTACAAGAGTATAGGTAAAAGTATTGGCAGCATCCTGATCGATTGAACTAAGTGTACCCACCGTTGAGTTTGCAATTACGTTTTCATTGATTGAACTACCTGATAATGAAATATCTGTAGGAGTCTCATTCAAATCATTGATAGTAATGGTAAAGTCCTTCTCGTAAAACAAAGTACCTTGGTCTGTTGTACGAACACGCACAGAATAGCTGCTCTTTGTCTCAAAATCAGGACTCCCAGTGATACGCAAACTACTACCGCTGATATTAAAAGATGCGTTGTCGGTACTGCCAGTTCCTGCTACAAGAGTATAGGTAAAAGTATTGGCAGCATCCTGATCAGTTGAACTAAGCGTACCAACAGTTGAGTTAGCTACTACATTCTCGTTGATTAAACTAGCAGATAAGGCTATGTCAGTTGGAGTTTCATTTAAATCATTAATAGTGACAGTGAAAACCTTATCAAATATCAAACTACCCTGATCTGTTGTTCTAACGCGCACTGAATAGCTACTCTTTGTCTCAAAGTCGGGGCTATTGGTGATACGTAAACTGCTACCGCTAATGTTAAATGAAGCGTTATCAGTATCTCCTGTTCCAACTACAAGTGTATAAGTAAATGTGTTGCCAGCATCTGGATCAGTAGAACTTAGAGTACCTATTGTTGAATTAGCAACTACATTCTCATTGATAGAGTTTGCAGACAAAGAAATATCTGTTGGGGTTTCGTTAACATTATTGATAGTTATAGTGAAGGCCTTCTCATAGTATAAAACCCCGCCTTGGTCAGTAGTTCTTACACGAACTGAGTAGCTAATCTTAGTTTCGTAGTCGGGGCTATTAGTAATACGTAAGCTGCTCCCACTAATGATGAACGAAGCGTTGTCGGTACTGCCAGTTCCAACTACAAGTGTATAGGTGAATGTGTTAACAGCATCGGGATCAGTTGAGCTAAGTGTTCCTACTGTTGAGTTGCCTGCAACATTCTCATTGATTGAACTAGCTGATAGAGCAATATCAGTGGGTGCTTCATTCAAATCGTTAATGCTAATGGTAAAAGCCTTCTCAGTCAACAAACTCCCCTGATCGGTGGTTCTTACACGAACGGAATAGCTACTCTTAGTCTCATAATCTGGGCTATTAGTAATACGTAGGCTATTCCCGCTGATATTGAATGAAGCATTATCGGTACTTCCTGTCCCAGCAACTAAAGTATAAGTAAATGTATTGGCTGCATCCTGATCTGTAGAACTTAAAGTACCAACAGTAGAATTACCTACTACATTCTCGTTAATCGAACTTGCTGATAGAGATATATCGGTTGGAGCCTCGTTTAAATCGTTAATAGTAATTGTATAGGCTTTTTCAAAGTATAATGAACCTTGGTCTGTTGTGCGTACACGTACTGAATAGCTGCTCTTGGTCTCAAAATCAGGACTACCTGTGATACGCAAACTACTGCCACTAATATTGAACGAAGCGTTGTCGGTGCTACCTGTACCAGAAACCAATGAGTAGGTAAAGGTATTGCCAACATCTGGGTCGGTTGTACTTAATGTACCAACACTCGTATTACCTGCAACATTCTCGTTGATTGAACTTGCCGATAAAGCTATGTCGGTTGGTGCTGAGTTTGCAGTGGCAACAGCCCATGTGAAGTTGTCTATTGCAAAATAAATTGTAGAACCACCCAGAGTAATTTCCAACTCATCTATTGCAATATTATCATACCCAGGTGTTGCAAAATTGACTAACGAAAATCCTCTATTAGTAGTATTAGACCAACTGGCACTGGCAAAATCAGATGAAGGGGGACTGTATGTAAATTTTGTTACACTGGCCAATTTACCAGTAAAAGTTACATTAACGCTTGATGTTTGATTATAGTCTCCACCAGCATAGGTTGAGGGGTAAAGATACAAACTCTTCACGCTAAAAGTGGAAGTCGATTTAATTTGACATGGGTTAGTATTCGAAGTAAGATTATCTATAAAGTTATTACTACTTAAATACCCATAACCACTATATACATCCACCTTAAACCCACTGGAAGGATTAAGTGTAAAGGGAACACTGCTACTCGTAAAACTTGAAGCCCCCAAAGAAAAACTCTCAAAAGTTTCAGTTGTTTGCGCCGAGGTTCCATTCAAAAGCAAAAAGTTGATGCAAAGCAGAAGGGTTAACCTTCCAACATTCCTTAAAAAGGAACAAGATTGTTTAATCCCTACAAAACTATTTTTTACAGGTGTGGTGTCGCTCACTCCGAGTTCACGGAATAATTTTAACTTATTATGTTTTTGAAAATTTATAAACTCAGTTGTGTCTTGAGTAAAGCTGTTTCTCATATTTTTATTTTTTAGTTTGTGTATACTTTTATATAAATTCTGAAAATCAATATTTAAAATACATAATTAGGTGTCTTAAGAAAGATATTACAAATCAGGTTTTATTTTTTTAGAAAAGATTAAAAATAATGAAGATCGTTTTTATAAATTATTAATCTTCATTACAATAAAAAGTAAACCCTTGTTAAAAATATATGAAATTAACAAAAATTTTCAACAGTAAATAATATTTTTCAAACAATAATTACAGATAAGGGAATTTAAATCGCAGAATTATAATCCTTTAGAATAGAAAAAGCATCCCGAAGGATGCCTTTTGTTGGATAAAATTATAAATTACCCTAATTAACCCTAAAATTTTATTTCTAGTATTTAGATATTAGATTTTAGACATGAGACAAAAAAATAGTTTTATCTAAAATCTTGTATCTAATTATCTTGATTCTATTATCCTATTTATCGTTATATTCGGCAATAATATCTTTAACTCCTTCTGGAGAAACTCTACCAAAGGTTTTATCACCTACCTGAACAACAGGAGCTAAACCGCAAGCACCTACACAACGAAGGCAACTTAACGAAAATTTACCATCGGGTGTTGTTTCTCCAACCTCAACATTTAACTGACGCTTAAATTCCTGTAAAACATTTTCAGCACCACGAACATAGCAAGCTGTCCCAGTACAAATGGAGATTGGATGCAATCCTTTTGGTTTCATGGTAAAAAACGAGTAGAATGTTACTACACCATAAACTTTTGCAACCGACATTTCCAGTTCCTGAGCAATTACTTCCTGTATTTCGGCAGGCAAATAACCGAAATGCTCCTGTGTTTTATGTAAAACATTAATTAGCTCACCTTGCTTATTATTAAAAGACTTACAAATTTCTTTTATCGTATTTAAGTCTTTTTCTTTTATTTTAACTTTTATTCTTGACATTGATTTTTCCTCCAAATTAAATTTCAAACTAGCTGATTTCAATTTTTC
>MENE01000052.1:0-6935 GCA_001769005.1 Bacteroidetes bacterium GWA2_31_9b
TACCAGAACGTCGTCAATCTGATTTTCTAATTCTTTCCAATCGTTAAAAGTCTTTTCAACAATGGCTAATTGTTTTTTGCATGGTTCGTTCGATATCTGGAGTAAGAGATTGTGTAGATTTTTAGGTAAGAATTTTCGCTTATCATTGCCTCCAAACTGATCCTGAAATCCATCGGAAAACAAATAAAGCATATCACCTTTTTGAACATCAATTGAATGGTTTGTAAAGTTGTTGATTTCATTAATAAAAATACCAATAGGCATTTTGTCGGCTTTATACTTAATTATTTCGTTATTGCGAATAAGAATTAGTGGATTATAGGCGCCTGCATAATCAATTTTCTTTGTTTCTCTGTCGAAAATACACAATGAAATATCCATCCCGTCTTTTGCTTCACCATCTTTACCTGTTTGGCGTAACGATTTTTTTATTTCTTCTCTCAATAAATCCAATATTGATCCGGCATTCGAAATAGTTTCCAGATCGCTTATTATCTGGTTTAAAAATGATATGCCCAATAAACTCATAAATGCTCCCGGAACGCCATGCCCGGTACAATCTGCAGCGGCAATAATAATACGGTTGTTCTTGGTATTTAAATAATAGAAATCGCCACTTACAATATCTCGAGGGTTAAAGAAAATGAAGTATTCACCCAAATGATTTTCGAAACTTTCTCTTGGAGGTAAAACTGCCAGTTGAATTTTGCTGGCATACTCAATGCTCGATGTAATACTTTTATTTTGTTGTTCAATTTTATCTTTTTGTTCCATAACATAATTGCGCTGAGCTTCAATTTCGTCGCGTTGGGTTTCAATTTCTTCCTTTTGATGCATAATTTCAGAAGTTCGTTTTTTAACTTCTTCTTCTAAAATATCTTTTGCACGTTGAAGATTTTTTAATCTATTTTTTATAAAAACATAAATTGCTAATAAAACTATAATTATTGAAGAAATTATAAACCACATAGTTTCCCAAAAAGGTTTTTTTATACGAAAACTAAACTCCGATTCGGGTGTTCCAATCCATTTTCCTCCTCCAAAATTAACCTGGGCAATAAACGTATATTTACCGGGAGGTATATTGGAATAGGTTACCATTCTTAGGTTTGTTTCTAAATTCCAGTCAATATCGTAATTTTCAAGTTTATACCTATATGTTAAATTTTCTGATGACTGAAACCATAATCCTGTATAATGAAAAGTTAAATGATTTTGATTATACTTAAACGATTTTTTTTTGGCACTAATAGGATTAAAAAATAAACTTTTTTGAGTTATAAAAACTTTAGGCAGTAAATCGTTTTCAGTAGGTTCATAATTAATTTTTATTAATCCATTTGCACATCCTACCCAAATATTTCCACTTTCATCTTTGAAATTTGCGTTTAAATTTGGATCCTGATAAGCAACTCCGTAAGCTTCACCATAATATTCAAATGTGCTGTCTTTAACTATATATTTATCGATTCCTTCGTTACTAATTATAAGCGGATTTCCAAAATTATCGGTTGTTAACCCTATTATAAAGTTGGTTTTTAATCCATTTTCTTCATTGTAGTTTTTAAATTCTGTTCCGTTGTATTTGTAAAGCCCATTATTGGCGCAGTTAAACCAAATGTTATTATTACAATCTTCGATAACTGAATAAACGGTTTTCTTTATGGAGTCCAGATCTGGATTAGCAAATTTGTATATACTATCGTTTAAAAAGTAAGAAACACCTCCACCATCGGTTGCAATCCATGTTCTTTTTCTTGAGTCGGTAAAAGTAGAATAAACATAGTTCGATCCTAAGCCATTTTCTTCGGTATATGTTTTAAATAGGTCAGTGTTTTCCTGACAGAATTTAGTAACTCCGCCACCTAAAGTCGATAACCAGATTGATTCTTGATCACCTGAAATATGTATCACATTATCGTTTGAGAGTCCGTTACTTGAATTGTAATGTATAATTTCTAACGTTACAGGATCGATTTTAAAAACTCCCGACCCATAAGTTCCTGCCCAAATATTCCCTTGATAATCTTTATATAATGATATAAATGAATGATGGATATTAGCATTATGAAATAATAATTTTTTATTGATTTCACCCATATTCCCTTTTTGTACAAAATATAATCCATCTTGCGATGCAACCCAATAATTCCCTATATTATCAATAACAAAACTAAAAATTTGTGAAATATCGAATCCTACTTTTTTATCTAAAAACTCAAATGGATTGTTTCTTTTAACTGCTAATCCATTTCTGGTTCCAATCCAAATATTATTTTCCCGGTCTTTAAAAATAGTTTCTGTTTTGATATCAGGAATATTTGTATTTGAATTATTAAAAAGTGTAAACCATGCTTTGCCTTTTTCATCTATAGTACATTTTATAATACCATTACGTTTTGTACTTATCCATAATTCATTATCATACAATTGAATAAAATTATTGATTGATCCAAACGTCCATTCCGGTATAAAACTAAATGCTTTGGTTAAAGTATTGTATTTGCATATTCCTCCATCTTCCATAGCAATCCATAAATCCAATTTGTTTAGAATTAAATGTTTTACAATATTGTCGGGCAAACCATTCGCCATTGTAATTTGGTCGATAAACTTTTTACTTTCAGGATTATATATCGATATCCCTTTATCTGTTGCAAAATACATGATGCCTGATGAATCCTGAACAATTGAATAAACATAATTATCGAGTAATCCATCATCAATGTTCAGATTGTATAATCGCAAACGATTTTCACCTGTATAAGAATAAACACCTTCGCCCATTGTTGAAAACCAGATTGTTTGATCTGAGCTTTTAAATATGGATGATATTTTTTCTTTACTATGTCCTTCTTCAGGATTAAATTTTTTGAATTTGTTTTCTGAATAGAATGTAATATTCCCTGATTTGTGTCCGATCCAAATATTATTTTCACTATCCTGGTTTATAGCCGAGATATTATTGTCGTGCAAACTATCTTTTTCTGTATAATGGATAAAATCAACTCCGTCGAATTTTACAATACCATAATTTGTTCCTAACCATATAAATCCCATTTTATCCTGAAAAATTGTTGATATTTCAACGTTTTTGTGATTTTTTAAAACTTTGAATGAATCAAATTTGGGACTCTGAGCATCAACCTGGAATGTTTTTATTATTAATATTCCAAAGAGTAAAAAAATACAAGTGAAATTTTTTATCATTTTTTTGGAATCAATTCAATAGTTAGATGTACCTTAATTTCTTCAGCAATTTTCTGACTTACTACCGATGGAATTTTTATGTTATGATCTTCAAGTAATACTGTAAAATCTGAACTTATTTTTATTTTATCAGGCGAAATAACCATTTTGCATTTTATAATACGTTCTTGTACAACACCATGACACGTAAATCGACCTTTTCCTCTGATAGAATATTCTCCTGGCGTCGAAAAATCAATTTCCTCAATAATTTTACCTTCAAAAAGAGTGTTTGGATATTTTGCTGATTCTATATAGTTTTCGTTAAAGTGAGTTCGTTGTAACGAACTGTTAAATCCTTCAAAGCTTGTCATGGGTACACGAAAAACAAAGGAACGATCAATTGTTTTAATTAAACCGGTTAGTTGATTTGAGCTTGCTTTAATCATTTCCAAAGGAGCGTCTGATGTAAATTCAATATTCGCCTTTGAAAGAATGAATATTTCTTGTGAAAAACCATGAATCTGAATGCATGAGAGGAAAATACCGATTATAAAATATTTCATTTTTAGTAAATTTATAAAATAAATTAATTTTTAAAGTCGAAAAGTCTTATAATATTAAAACCAAAATTTATATCCCCTTTTTGCCAAGATCCGTTTGTTTCAGGAATAAATACTTTTTCGGTCATCCCTTTAGAATTGGAGAAATGCAACTGGAAAACATGTCCTCCTGTTTCTAATTCAACTCCCAAAGCCAAAGAATTGACGTATTTATCAGCAGTTTCGCCAGGTAAAAGGTAATAATACTCAACTACTGTTGTAAAGTGGTTTGTAATTTTATATCGTCCTCCAAAACCAATTGCTCCAACAGTATTCTGATCTTCGCGGGTTTCAACCATATTCCGATGAATAATTACGGGAGATAACTGAAGAGAAAGTTTTTCGTTGAATTTTCGAGAAATAAATAACTCATGAATATAAAACATTCTACCTGTTATTGGATATTCAACTTCTTTGTTTGTCCATTCTAATGTGCTTACAGCAATACCTTCTAATAAAGTAATTGTAAATGGGAAATTCTTTTTTCCGGATGATTGTCGTGCAATTTTTGCTTTTATAAATCCATCATAAATATCTTCGTAATTACTTCGGCCAATACCAATATCAAATCGGTTCGATAAACCATATTCAAATCCAAAACGTATTGTTGATAAATCGAGTCCGAAAAAATCATGTATTCCCTGATTCACATTCCCAAAACGATGTGAGATTGAAAAAACTAAATCGTGTTTCGGAGCAAGTTCGGTGTTGTAACCATTAATTAGTCGTACACTTTTAAATGTTCCATCAACAAAAAATGTTTCTTTTTTGTCGGGCTGAATTGAATCAAGCATAGCTAATAAATCGTCCTGTGCTAATAATGTAATATGAGTTAACAGGACAAAAAATAAACTTACAGTAATTCTATTTCTCATAATCTATTTATTTTCTTGCATTCCGGAATTAATCCAGGCTCTTATTTTATCTAAATCACAATCTGAGAGCTTTGGCAAATTATATGGCATGTGAGGAACACCTTCCTGATGCTCTATAGCTGGCAATACACGCCCTGAATTTATAGAAGCTTTTACGTTGTTGTACGAATCCATCAATATGCCATCTCTGTATGTAAATGTAGAACTATGGCAGTTTGAACAAATATCAGAAAAAATATAAGTTAAATCAGCGTATTTTACATTTGTGGTATCACAAATAAAATTTTCTAATAATTCTTCCTCATTATCGAAAGTACATGAATAAAAGGAAATTGAAAATAGAAAACCAGCGAAGAATAAACTTAGAAATACACTTTTTTGTAAGCTCATTAGTTATATTTTAAATATTCCTTCTAAATATAGGAAAATAAAAAAAGAACATCAAATATTTATTAAACAGATTACATATCACTTATTTAATCTTAATTAACTTATAATTTTGAATTGTATTTTTATATCCAATTTGTACAAAATATATACCTGAAGGAATTGTTGCTGATTCAATAATTATAGAATTGTTTTGTGTACTTTCTAAGGTATTGTATCTTGATCTTCCGGTTAAATCAAATATTTTTACTTGTATATCCATGTCATTCTCCTGAAATCCGTAAATGGTAAGCTTATCCTGATTCAAAGGATTTGGATACAAATTAATCCCATTGTAAAGGTTTTGATTTTTAATACTTGTAGGAGCTGAAAAAATAATTTTTCCTTTCATTCCCAATGCGTAATGAATTTCACAAACATAATAATGTGTTGAAGCAACATTGTAACTTATTTTTCCAACACCATCGGAGAAGTAAAATCCTCCAGAAAGGGGCGTATTTTCATTCGAATTATATGTTGATTCACTTACTTCTAATACAGGATGCGATGAATTGCTATTAAATTGAACAGAATCGCCAATTTGTATATTTAATACAGAGGGTGAAAAAGTAGATCCGGACACATTAATTACATGCGTTTCCTGTGCTATTAGTATAGTTTCCGAAAACGCAAAACATACAAAAATTAAAAATATTTTTTTCATAATTGTAAATTTTCTTATCAAAACAAATTAAAAACTTATTTTGTTCAAAAGGTTGATTAGTAATTTGTTAAAATAGTATATTTGATAACTATTTGCCTGGCTTTTACATAGCTTAAACTCTGTAGAAAAATATTTTTATAGGGTATATTATATCTGATATAAGTTTAACAGTTTGCCTACTATATAATCTACCATTAAGAAAAGGTATTTATAGTTTAAAAAAAAATGAGGTTTTTAAAATAAATGAAAATTGTTAACTTTAAATTTCAAAACTTTAAACGTAAACAAAATGACAACTCAGCTTACTGATAAAAATCCAATTTTCAGATTTGGGTATTTTACTTCGATAATAACTGTAATTCTTACACTTATTACTTTTGGAATAGCTATTTGCACACCGCCCTTGTCAGGTCCTTTTTGTGCAGGCAATTGTTTCGAGTATCCGTATACAGATATTCTTTCTCGTTTTCCAAGAGATTATTACTGGATGTATCCTGCAGTTTTGCTTACATTAAGCTATTTGATTTTTATGGTATGTATTCATAATTATGTAGTGGAGAAGAAAAAAATATTTAGCCAAATAGGTGTTTTGTTTGCGGTTATATCTACTACAATTTTAGTTGTTGATTACTTTTTACAGGTTTCGGTTGTTCAGCAAAGCCTTTTACTTGGCGAAACCGATGGAATAGCTATTTTAACTCAGTTTAATCCGCATGGTTTGTTTATTGCACTTGAAGATATCGGTTACATTATGATGAGCTTATCCTTTTTGTTTATGGCTTTTGCATTTTCAAAATCTAGTAGGTTAGAAAAAATAGTACGCTGGGTTTTTATTATTTCCTTTATACTTATGATTATTTCACTTGTAGCTGTTTCTTCCAAATATGGAATAAGTCGTGAGTACCGATTTGAAGTGGCTGTAATAACAATCAACTGGTTTACGTTAATTATTGCGGGCATATATATGTCGATAATTTTTAGAAAGCATTAAAAGAAATTTAAAGGATTTTTATTCATAATAAATTAATAAATAACTTAAAATTGTATGATACATCATATAGTAATGTTAAAACTCAAAGATTTCGCCGAAGGAAAATCCGGAAAAGAGAACGCAGAATTAATAAAAAATAAACTTGAAGCACTGAAAACAAAAATCCCTGAAATAAAAAAGATTGAGGT
>MENE01000052.1:6944-7086 GCA_001769005.1 Bacteroidetes bacterium GWA2_31_9b
TATGGATTCTTCTGAATATTCAAATTATGATTTGGTTTTAGATACATATTTTGAAAATTACGACGATTTGAAAACATACCAAGTTCATCCCGAACATAAAAAGGTTGCCGAATTTGTAGCCAAGGTGAGAGAATTAAGAGCT
>MENE01000052.1:7186-7339 GCA_001769005.1 Bacteroidetes bacterium GWA2_31_9b
TTAAAAGTTACCTGAAAAGCCGGAATGCCAGCCTGCTTGCCTGGGCAGCCGGGCTGGCCTCGTACTCAGTTTCCCATCTTCTTGATGCGGCCTTTGACCTGAGCATAAAAGGGCTTGAGCTTTCGCCGCTGCTTGCCAATTACCTCAGGGGCC
>MENE01000053.1:0-3440 GCA_001769005.1 Bacteroidetes bacterium GWA2_31_9b
GCTGCGAATCCCGCAGCAGCACCTATAATTAAAAATAAAATATCGTTCATTTTAATTTACTCCATACTAGAATTCTGTTCAATCATCATTTCAAGAGCAAATAAATAGTTCTTGAGCTGATCTTTTATTTTCTTTCGTCGTTCTTTATGAATCACTTTTTCAAGATCATCAATCGCGGCGGTATATTCAACTTCCGATAAATATTTAGCAGCCCGAATTCTAATTTCTGAATCTTTACCTTTTAAAAGACCTGAAATTTTTTCAGCAGCTAACCATGGGTAATTTTCTTGTAGCTTATTTATAGCATCTAGTATATTATCGGTTTTCTTGTCGTTAAGTTGGATGATCAAAGAATCAAATTGTGTAAAATATTTATCAGTATAATTGATTTCATCTTTAAAATAATCTGGTCGTAAAACATTCGCTTCATATAAGCCAAATTCATGACCTACAACCCAACGTACCATTCGGGGTAACATCCATCGCATGCCCGGAGTTGATTCAGGATGACCTGTAGATAAGAAAACTCTTCCTTTGCCAATCGTTGAAGTAATAAAAAAATGATTTATAGGTTCTGAACCTGCTTTTTGTCCAATAATTTTTAAATCAGGATTTGCGTTTCCTGTAGTATCAAAATTAAATCCTCCATGATAATCAATAAATGAATTTTCAATATTTCTTAGCTCAGGAAAAATCTTTTCACCATCGCTTGTAAGTTTAAATTTAAATAATCCTTTCGAATCATCTCCTGCAACAAGTTTTATACTCTCAAATCCAATAAGACTAAGTGTTTTACATTCGCTATTTGTTGTAAGCATATTATTTCCGCTACAAATTCCAATAGTTCCTTTTCCTCTTACAATTACAAACCTTCTGATAATTTCTCTCACTCTTTCGTCTACCGAATCGTTTGACTCTCCTTTACCAAGACCGGGAAACAAAAGAACATCAATATTTTCCAATTCTGTTTTAAGAATATCTTTATCGGTTAAAGTAACAGCAACAATACCTCCATCTATTCGAAGTGCTTCAATAATATTTTTAATATTTACAGGGTCGGGATTGCATGTTTTATATATTCCTACTGCAATTGTTTCCTTAGAAAGTTCGCGTTTCTTTACATGTTCGGAATCTTTCTCAGAATTTACACAACTGTTAAACACCAGAAAAGACAACGTAAACAACAACAATACCAGGAGTTTAGATTTTTTCATGTAAGCAGGATTTAGATGTTTAAACAGCAATTAAAATTAAGAATTAAATTTCATAATATAAAGTGTTAAAAATGAAATTTGATATTTAGGGAATAAATGATGATTTACGATTTAAATTTATTGATTAATTGATATTCTGAATTTTCCTAAACTCATTCATTTTTTCGTTTGCTAAAGTAAGAGCCAGATTATACTGTTTAATTTTCCAGTTATCTTTAGATTTTACAAGTACTCCTGAACCTCTACAAATACCCATATGTGTTTCAAGAAGTTCGTCGAACCATGCAATTTTACTATCCTCCGAAAATTCCCACACACGATTATAAGGTTTAAATGCCCATGCAGTATCTCTTTGAAAATAAGGCATTGCCCATATTTCAAATTCATGTTTTAACCACCGCTCCGAAGGGTCGGTTCCCAAATAAACTGCATTGGAATCAAGACTATTAAAGAAAATTTCTTCATCAGCTATTGCTGCCGAATGATGCCATTGATCCATAAAAGTATTCAATTCATTCATTGTTGCTTCTTTATTAATCGATTTTGTATTATTTGTACATGACAAAATCAGCAATCCAACTAAAAAACATAAGAATCTATTTATCATATAATTAGCTTTTGGTTAATTGCTACAATTTAATACTATTTTAAAACATCAATAAAAAAGTATGAGTTAAATTCAAATAGATTATTTTTGCCCATCAGAAAATTAATTCTAATTCGATTTTTGAATTGTTGTATGAAAAAATATAAGCATATTTACTTCGATCTGGATAGAACCTTGTGGGATTTTGAGAATAATTCTAAAGAAACTTTTTTGGAAATATATAACCATTATCATCTTGAAACCATCTTTAACAGTTTCGATAATTTTTACATTACATATTCAAAATACAACGATAGGCTTTGGAAAGATTATCGTGAAGGAAGAATTGAGAAATCTATTCTACGAACAAAACGATTTACGCTTGCTTTAGAAGAATTTGGAGTTACAAACGACGAGCTGGCTGAAAAAATTGGCGACGATTACATTTCAATAAGCCCTACAAAAAAACAGTTATTCCCTCATGTTCACGAAACACTTTCGTATCTAAAAGATAAATATAAACTCTATATTATTACAAATGGATTTAGCGAGGTACAATTTGTAAAGCTTAAAAACAGTGATCTGGATAAGTATTTCACACAAATATTTACATCAGAAGAAGCTGGAGCTCAAAAACCTAATCCTATTATTTTTGAACATGCGTTGAAATTATCGAAAGCCGAAAAAACAGAAAGCTTGATGGTTGGCGATGATTTTGAAACTGATATTTTGGGAGCTAAAAACGTGGGTATCGACCAGGTATTCTTTAATCCAGAAAATGTAAAACATTCAGAAAATTTCACACACGAAATTTCTTCATTAAAAGAATTACAAGAAATTCTTTAACTACATTTTTAGTGATATTTTAGACTAAAAAGGGGCTTCGTTTTCGAAATTAACATTTCGACCTAAATCAAAAATATCTTTTTCTTTAGAACCATCATCTTTATTCATCTTAGAACCGTATGTTCTTGCTCCGCCATTTTTTTCGCTATCTTCCTGAATTGAAGTAATAAATTCGCTGTCGAGATCTTCAAATCGGGCAAACTCTTCTCTGAATCGCAGTTTAATATCAGCCAAAGCACCATTTCTGTGTTTAGCAAGTATAATTTCGGCCATTCCACGTGTAGAATTCCCATCTTCATCTTCAATAATACCGTATTTTTCAGGACGGTGAATGAACAGAACCATATCTGCATCCTGCTCAATAGCACCAGATTCACGTAAATCGGAAAGTTGCGGCCGTTTAGTTCCCGAACGTAATTCAACCGAACGGTTTAACTGTGAAAGTGCAATAATTGGTACATTTAATTCTTTCGCAATAGCTTTTAACGATCGGGAAATCATACTTACTTCCTGCTCACGGTTTCCTTTATTATCGCTTGTACCGGTCATTAACTGCAGGTAGTCAATAATTATTATATCAATATCATGCTGACTCATTAATCTACGGCATTTTGCACGTAACTCAAAAACGGATATTGCAGGTGTGTCATCAATATATATTGGGGCATCGACTAATTTCTTAATTCTATATTCAAGTTGCTCCCATTCAAAAGGCTCAAGACGCCCATTACGTATTTTTTCAGATGGAAGACCGGTTTCACTTACAATTAAACGATTTACCAATTGAACCGATG
>MENE01000053.1:3726-5106 GCA_001769005.1 Bacteroidetes bacterium GWA2_31_9b
CAATTCTGATTCCGAAAAATCAATCAAATCATTCACATCAACACTATCGTCGTAAGCTTTACTTTGTATTTCTGATGAAACACGAATTAATTCGCGTTGAATATATTTTTGAGCAATAATACGAGAGTGATACTCAATATGTGCAGCAGAAGCAACTCTGCTTGTAAGCTGAGTAATATAAAATGGGCCACCAACCTCATCGAGCTGATCGCGGCGACGCAGTTCTTCTGTAACAGTTAAAATATCGATAGGTTGAAGATTTTGCGACAAGTCAAGTACTACACTAAATATTTTTTGATGTGCATCTTTATAAAAAGTCTCCGGTTTAATAATATCCATTACAGCTATTATGGCATCTTTCTCGAGCATAATAGCACCTAATACAGCATCTTCAAGATCTAATGCCTGAGGTGGCAATTTGCCATATTCGCTATTCGGAACTGCTTGCTGTATCGACTTTCTAGTGTTTTTTGTATTAACTGCCATCGCCAAATTATTTAAGGGAATCAAAGGTAATAATACCACTATCAAAAAAAGATGAATTCCTATTTTAATTTTCGTGTTTTTTTTAACGGCAGTTATTAACAATTGTTAATTATTTTCGATGATTTAAAGTGTTAAAAAAACAACCTTTCATATAAAAAACTAGTTTTAAAAATTGTTTATTAACAATTTTTAAATGCTCCATATCATTTCGGAGATAATTATTAATTTTAGATTTTTAATATCCAAACGAATGATTATATTTCCTAACGCTAAAATAAATATTGGTCTAAATATAGTTGAAAAACGTGCCGATGGCTTCCATAATATTGAAACTGTTTTTTACCCTATAAAGCTTTCCGATATTCTTGAAATCAATATTTGTGATACCGATTTTGAATTTACCAATACAGGATTGATAATAGAAAAAGGCGTTGCAAAAAACAACCTATGTTTCAGAGCGTACAATCTGCTAAAGCAAAATCATTCGATAAAACCTGTACGTATTCATTTGCACAAAATAATTCCTTCAGGAGCCGGGTTAGGTGGCGGTTCTTCAGATGCATCATTTACTCTCAATTTGCTTAATACTTTAAATGAATTGACATTAGGCCAATCTGAAATGATTGATTATGCAGGGAAATTAGGAAGTGACTGTCCATTCTTTATTAAAAATAGCCCTGTTTATGCAACAGGAACAGGAAATATTTTTGAAGAAACAGAACTAAATCTAAGTTCATATTATTTAGTTATAGTACATCCCAAAATACATGTAAACACAGCAAAAGCATACGCTTCGTGCACTCCAAAAAAACCAGATAAGAGTTTGAAGGAATTAATTAAAACACCTATTGAAACATGGAAAAACTCTATACATAACGATTTCGAAGAAAGTGT
>MENE01000053.1:5121-11128 GCA_001769005.1 Bacteroidetes bacterium GWA2_31_9b
CGATTTAAACAACCAATATAAGAATTACTTTATCTGGAAGGAAAAATTATAAAAAAACATCCGAAAATAATTTCGGATGTTTTTAATTTTATTCGAGTTCAATCATTAAAGTTTTCTTTGGTATTTTCTCGTTCTCAGATATATAAATCTTTTTAACGACACCATCTATAGGAAACAATAATTTATTTTTCATTTTCATCGCTTCAAGAACCAACATAAGTTCCCCCTCTTTAACTTCCTGTCCAACAGTAACATAAATCTTAATTACTGTTCCGGGAATTTCAGAGTAGATTTTCTTAATGTCGGGCTTTTCCCACATTACTCTTTTCTTGTAACTTTCGGTATGGAGTGTTCTATATTTATCACCATCAATATTTAAAACATGATAACGAGCTTTTATAGAATCCTCTTCTTCGATTACAGGAGCAGGGGCTTTTTGCTTAGTTATTTTTTCTTTTGTTGCCATTTGCTATACTATTAAAATGGAGGAATTCCATGTTTCTTTAATGGTTTAATATCAACTTTGTTTTTTGAAACTTCGATACCATGAAGCAAGAATTTTCTTGTTTCTTTAGGTTCAATAACAGAATCAACATAACCTTTAGCAGCTGCAACATAAGGATTCGCAAATTTTTCTTTGTATTCCTTAACTTTTTGTTTACGCATTTTTTCAGGATCTTCTGCTTCAGTAATTTCTTTTCTGAAAATAATGTTTGCAGCACCTTCTGGTCCCATAACAGCTATTTCAGCTCCTGGCCATGCAAATACGAAGTCTGCATTCAGGTGTCGTGAATTCATGGCAATGTAACCACCACCATAAGCTTTACGAAGAATAACTGTGATTTTTGGAATATTAGCTTCTGAATATGCATATAATAATTTTGCACCATGACGAATAACACCGGCATGTTCCTGATCAACTCCAGGTAAATATCCTGGTAAGTCAACTAATGTAATAATTGGAATCTGGAATGCATCGCAATATCTGATAAAACGAGCACCTTTATCTGATGAGTCAACATCGAGTACACCTGCAAGATACAATGGTTGATTAGCTACAAAACCAACCGTTTCGCCGTTGATTCTACCAAATCCAATAACAATATTTCTTGCAAAAAGCTCCATAATTTCGAAAAACTCAGATCCATCAGTTATTGCACGAATAACATCGCGTACATCATAAGGTTCTTTTGGGTTTCCAGGAACTATTTCGTCAATTTTATACTTGTCATATAAAGGTTCTTTTGGTTCGAACGGACGAGCTTTTTGACCATTATTCCAAGGAATATATGTTATAAGCTTTTTAATCTGATCGAAACATTCAATTTCACTTTCTGCAAAGAAGTGTGCGTTTCCTGTTATTTCACTATGTACTCGTGCTCCACCTAAATCTTCCATTGAGATTTCTTCGCCAAGTACTGTTTTAATAACTTCCGGGCCTGTAATAAACATTTTAGAAATGTTTTCAACTACAAATACGAAATCGGTTAATGCTGGAGAATATACTGCTCCACCGGCACATGGACCAAGAATTACAGAAATTTGTGGAATAACACCTGAAGCCATAGTATTGCGATAAAAAATCTCACCATAACCTGCTAAAGAGTTAACACCTTCCTGAATACGGGCACCACCTGAATCGTTAATACCAATAATTGGAACTCGCATTTTCATTGCATGATCCATTATTTTGGTAATTTTTCGAGCATGCATTAATCCTAACGATCCTCCGGCAACAGTAAAGTCCTGAGCATAAATACAAATAGGTGCACCATAAATTGTTCCTGTTCCTGTAATTACACCATCACCATGAAGAATTTTACCATCCATACCAAAATCGCGAGCTTCGTGCTCAACGAATAAATCATACTCATGGAAAGAATTCTCATCTAGTAGAGTAATTATTCTTTCACGAGCAGTCATTTTCCCCATAGCAACTTGCTTTTCGATGGCTTTTTCGCCACCACCCTGGAGAACTTTTTCGCGCTTCTTTTGAAGTTCAAGAATTTTTCTTTTCAAAGACATATCTTGTACATTTAGTTAATGAATAAGCTTAGGTATTATCCCTAAACCTTTTTTTAAAAAATAACTGCAACGTTACAAAATGAATTTTATTATAAAAAATAAATTTGTAACAATCAGCAAACAATCTAATTTAAACCATTGCAAACCAATTCAATAATTTAAATTCACTTAAACAGACATACCAGACAAATGTATGAAATAAAATTTTATAAATAAAAAATGACTATTTGGGAGCTAATCGGTAGAGAAACAGCGCTATAAAAGTATAAATAATATTTGGCAACCATACAGCAAACAATGGATTCATACTCCCACTAATAGCAAACATTGTTGCAAAGCGCATAAAAAGAATAAACGAAAAACTTAAAAGAAGACCCAGTCCAATATGCATACCTATTCCTCCTTTTACTTTTCTTGATGATAATGACACACCGATAAGAGTAAGAATAAAGGTTGAAAATGGATAAGCAAAGCGGCTGTATTTCTCAATCAATAAACTGATAACATCATCAGCTCCCTGCATTTTTTGTTCTTCAATATAATTGTTGAGCTGAGGTAAATTCATAGTTTCTACATATTGAGCATAACGTTTAAAATCTTCAGGTAAAAGGTTTAATGTTGTATCAATTGATGTTCCGTAAGAAATATTTTCCTTTAAACTATCAATATCGCGAATAAAATAATTTTTTATTGTCCATTTATTAATTGATGTATCCCACTTAGCATATTCAGAAATCAACTTTGATTTTAATTGACCGTTTTCGAATCGTTCCATAGCAAATTTATAGCCAATATCATTTGTTGCGTTATAACTTTTCATATAAATAAACAAACCTGGTTCAACCTGACGGTGAATATCTTTTTCGGTATTCTGAATGGGATTTTTAATGTATTTATATGTAAAATCGAGTCGTACAGCATTTGCAGGTGGAATTATATAGGCCATTAAAACAAAAGAAAATAATGCAATAACAAAAGCAGAAATAAAATAGGGAAGCATAATCCTCCTGAAACTCACGCCACTACTTAAAATGGCAATTATTTCAGTATTATAAGCCATTTTTGAAGTAAAAAAAATTACTGCAATAAAAGTAAAAAGTGAACTGAACAGATTGGCAAAATATGGAATAAAATTCATGTAATAATCAAAAACAATTGCTTTAAGAGGAGCTTCTTTCTCTAAAAAATCTTCAACTTTTTCAGACAAATCGAATACAACAGCAATAGTTACAATTAAAGCTATAGCAAAAAAGTAAGTTCCCAGAAACTTCTTAATGATATAGACATCAATTTTTTTAAATCCATTTATACTCATAAACGTTCAGAAAGTTTATCAACCATTTTATTTTTCCAGCCAGAAAACGAACCATCAATAATTTTTTCGCGAGCTTCGGTAACAAGCCATAAATAAAAGGCAAGATTATGAAGACTTGCCACTTGAGCACCTAAAATTTCTTTCGATACAATTAAATGACGAAGATATGCTTTTGAAAATTTAGTATCTACAAATGAAGCACCATTTTCTTCAATCGGAGAAAAATCATTCTTCCATTTAACATTTTTTATGTTTATTACCCCATCACGAGTAAATAACATTCCATTTCGTCCGTTTCGGGTTGGCATAACACAATCAAACATATCTATTCCTCGTGAAATTCCTTCGAGAATATTTGCAGGAGTTCCAACTCCCATTAAGTATCGGGGTTTATCCTGAGGTAATATTTCATTTACCACATCAATCATTTCGTACATTTGTTCAACAGGTTCGCCAACAGATAATCCTCCAATAGCATATCCTTCACGTTCGAAAGAAGCAATTTTTTTGGCTGATAGTTGTCTTAAATCGTTAAAAACACTTCCCTGAACAATTGGAAAAAATGTTTGATTATACCCATATAACGGTTCTGAATTATCGAAATGCTTTAAACCACGAGCCAACCATCGATGCGTTAGTTCCATTGATTTTTTTGCATAGTCGTATTCGCATGGATAAGGTGTACATTCATCAAAAGCCATTATAATATCGGCTCCAATTATTCGCTGAATATCAACAATGCTTTCAGGGGTAAATATATGTTTCGATCCATCAATATGTGAACTGAAATGAGCTCCATCTTCTTTAAGCTTACGATTTTCGGTTAATGAAAAAACCTGATATCCTCCGCTATCGGTTAATATTGGTTTGTCCCAACTCATGAATTTATGTAAACCTCCAGCCATTTTTATAGTGTCAACTCCTGGGCGTAAATATAAATGGTATGTGTTTCCAAGAATTATTTGAGCTTTTACATCTTCAATTAAATCTTTTTGATTTACTCCTTTTACAGTTCCTACAGTACCTACAGGCATAAAAATAGGAGTTTGAATTTTACCGTGTTCGGTTGTTAACTCTCCCGCTCTAGCCTTAGTTTTAGTATCTTTTACAAAAATATCAAACTTCATATAAAATTTATTTCGGCTCAAAGATAACGAATTGTGAATAAAATTTTCATTACTTAAATTCACATTTCTTGTAAAACCCGAAAATGTTTAATAAAATTGCCAATTAACTCTATTTACAAAAGTTACTGTGAAAATAATCGAACTTATTACTAACAACCCACTTCTGCTAATCCCAATTTCATTTGCTATTGTATTAATTATTCAATTGTTTTATTACTTATTTTTCTTTTCCAGAATTTTATTTATTAAAAACATTCATCATGTAACAGGAATAAACAATCCTGTTTCGATAATAATTTGTGCACGTAACGAAGCAGATAATTTAACAAAAAATTTACCATTTATTTTAAATCAGAAATATTCTGATTTTGAAGTTATTGTTGTAAACGATTGTTCTGAGGATGAAACTGAATTTGTACTCGAGCGATTCCAAAAACAATACAAGCATTTAAAAGTTACAACAATTAAACAAGATGCTAAATTTAGACATAGTAAGAAGCTAGCATTAACAATAGGAATAAAAGCTGCAAAAAACGAATGGATTTTACTTACAGATGCCGATTGTTGCCCTGAAAGTCCGAAATGGATAGAACGGATGCAAAGCAACTTCCTGAATGATACCGACTTAGTAATTGGGTATGGTGGCTTTTATAAGAAAAAAAGTTTTTTAAACAATCTTATTCGGTTCGATTCTCTTTTTATAGCATTACAATATTTCACGTTCGCAATTGCAGGAAAACCATATATGGGTGTTGGACGAAATCTGGCATACCGTAAATCATTATTTTTTACGAATAAGGGTTTTGCAAATCACCGTCACTTAGATTCAGGCGATGATGATTTATTTGTAAACGAAGTAGCAACAGGTAAAAATACACGTATTGAAGTTTCGCATGAATCGATAACACGAACAGATTCAAAGTCAACTTTTCGCGATTGGTATTATCAGAAAAAGAGACATATCACAACTGGTCATCATTACAAAGCGAGTACAAAATTTCGTTTAGCATTTGAGATATTTAGCCGTGTATTTTTTTATCCGTTATTTATTTTATGCCTGGTTTTCTTTACCGAATTCTATATTTATATTCTGGGAGCATTTGCTTTAAGAATGATACTTCAATTAATTATAATTAAAGTTACTATGAACCGTTTGAAGGAAAAATTTTTATTATTACCTTCGTTGCTTTATGATATTATTGTACCATATCTTAATTTTATGTTTTTAATATCAAACATTTTTACTTCGAAACAACTTAAATGGAAATAAATCCGAATCTCTCTGAAAAAGGCAAGCACGACTATAAATTAGTTTTACTTGCAATAAAAGGCGACGAAAAAGCATATGCAGAACTTCTCGACCGCTATAAGGATGCCATTTATTATATGTTATTAAAAATGGTAAATAATAAGAGCGATGCCGAGGATTTAACTATTGAAGCATTTGGTAAGGCATTTAAAAATATAGAACAATACACCCCTAATTTCGCTTTTAGTACCTGGTTATTTAAAATTGCTACAAATAATTGTATCGATTTTA
>MENE01000053.1:11352-12124 GCA_001769005.1 Bacteroidetes bacterium GWA2_31_9b
AAACTAGATTTACCAATTGGAACAGTAAAAGCTCAACTATTTAGAGCACGGGAATTGCTTTACAATATTTTAAAAAGCACCAATCCAAATATCAAATAATTTCATTTCATGGAAATTATAACCAAATATTTCCCTAACCTAACTGTTGGGCAGCAAAATCAATTTGAATCACTTTACAAACTATATTTTGAGTGGAATGCCAAGATCAATGTAATATCACGAAAAGATATTGAAAATTTATACCTGCATCATGTTTTACACTCATTATCAATTGCAAAAATTATTGAATTTAAAAAAGACACACGAATTCTCGACGTTGGAACAGGTGGCGGATTTCCGGGAATTCCTCTTGCAATATTATTTCCCGAAAGCAAATTTCATTTAATCGATTCTATTGGCAAGAAAATTACTGTTGTAAAAGCAGTATCCGATTCGTTGGGGTTACAGAATATTGTTGCAGAACAAATTCGTGCAGAGATGTTAACAAAAAAATACGATTTTATTATTAGTAGAGCCGTAACATCATTCCCTGAATTTTTCACTTTAGTAGAAGATAAAATCAATATCGCATCAAAGAATAAACTTAAAAATGGTATCATTTACTTAAAAGGTGGTGATATTATGGATGAAATGAAAGATTTTTATTCATCAGCAAAAATAGTTGAAATAGCTGATTTCTTTAACGAACCGTTCTTTGAAACAAAAAAAATAATTTATCTTCCAATTAAATTTTAGAATTCGTTTTGCAAAATAGAAAAAAACATTACTTTTG
>MENE01000054.1:0-7330 GCA_001769005.1 Bacteroidetes bacterium GWA2_31_9b
TATCCTTTTGTTTGTTCTGGCAAAAAAGGCTGTATTTCCCAGAAGTTCGTTTTCCCACCAGAGCGTTCAATTGCATTTCTTACAACACCCGGGCCTCCGTTATATGCAGCAAGAGCCAATTGCCAGTCGTTATATATGCGATATAAGTATTGAAGATAACTACACGCTGCTTCTGTGGATTTAAGCGGATCGCAACGTTCATCGATGTATGAATTTACTTCGAGATCGAACATGGTACTGGTATTGATTTTAAATTGCCACAACCCAACAGCTGCAGTTGAAGATACTGCTCTTGGGTCTAAAGCAGATTCAACTATTGCAAGGTATTTTAATTCAAGTGGTAAATTGTATTTATCTAATGCTTCTTCGAAAATGGGGAAGTAATACTCGGCTAAACCAATAATTTTTGCAAGATGTTCGCGACGTTCAATAGTATATACATCAATGTAACGGCGAACTTTGTCGTTATACTCCAGTTCAATGGGTGTAAGATTATTTAGTTCTGCGATTTTATATTCATATACCAAATCAGGAAAAATTGGAATTGAATCTTTATTTTTTTCTATTGATGATGATTCAAATAATTTATTAGTTCCATCATCTGATGCATATACTGAAAATAGGGAGAAAGTTATGATATTTATAATCAGGCTTATTCTGAGCAGATACACTTTATTCATACAATCGGTTTTCTACATTTATTAATGTGTAAAAATAATATTTATCAATCATCAATTGAAGTATTGTGAATAAAAAACAAAAAAACCTGTCGAATGAATCTATACATTCTGACAGGTGATTTTTATTTTATAAAATATTATTTATTTTCTTTTGGTTCCTTGTTCTCGGGCTCATCGCGAGATGCTTTTTTAAATTCTTTGATACCCTCTCCAATTCCTTTCATTAATTCTGGTATTTTTTTACCACCAAATAATAAAAGCAGAGCTGCAATAATTGCAATAATTTCCCAGGCTCCTAAAAATCCTAAAATAACAGATGATAATTGCATAGCATTAAGTTTTAATAATATTCAAATTTAATAAAATTTTAATTACTAATTAAAAAGCCTTACAATATCATTTCCATTTGCAAAAAGCAAAAGAGCCAGAAGAATAACCATTCCTGTTATTTGTGCATACTCCAGAACCTTATCACTTGGTTTTTTGCCCGTAATCATTTCATAAAGTAAAAACATCACATGTCCTCCATCGAGAGCAGGAATTGGAAGTACGTTCATTATTGCAAGAATTATCGACAAAAATGCTGTTAAATTCCAGAATGCTTGCCATATCCATTCACCAGGAAATATATTTCCAATAGTTATAAAACCACCAAGCGATTTGTAAGCTTCTGTTTTTGGCGAGAAAATAAGCTTTAACTGTTTTAAATAACTTACGAATGTTTCCATTCCTTTGTTAATACCTGCTGGTATTGATGCCAAGAATGTATATTCAATACTTTCCAGTTCGAAATAGTTAGTAAGCGTACCATCAGGATATACTCCCACTAATCCACTTTCGGGTACTAGAGTTGTAATATCTAAAGTATCTTTTTCACGAACAAGTGTAATAACTATTTCTTGATTTTTATATTTTGCCAATGAATCTTTAAATTCATCGAAAAAAATTGCAGGCTTATGATTTATTCCTATAAGCTGATCACCTTTAAGTATACCGGCTTTTTTCCCTTGAGAATCTTCGGTAAATGAAGCAGCATAAAATGGAACCCTTACGTTAATAAAACCTTTGCTTTTTAATAGCTGTGGAATTATTTCTTCAGGAACAGGAATCTCTCGTTTTTCTCCATTTCTTTCAATCTGTAGCGTTTTGCCTTCGTTTAAAACTATTGAAGGAACAATCTGATAAAAGTCTTTAACTTCCTCATTATCTATTGACAGAATTTTATCGCCATTTCGCAAACCCATATCATAAGCAATGGAATCAACCATTACGCCATGAGTAACATTTTTTGTTGGTAAATATTGCTCACCCCAGGTATAAAGAATTGCAGAGTAAATAACCAATGCAAGGATAAAATTAACCGAAACTCCACCAAGCATGATTAACAATCGTTGCCATGTTGGTTTTGATCGAAACTCATATGGTTGTGGTGGTAATTTCATTTGTTCTTTATCCATCGACTCGTCGATCATTCCGGATATTTTCACATATCCACCAAGCGGAAGCCAACCAATTCCATATTCAGTGTCGCCCTTTTTAAATTTAAAAAGTGAAAACCAGGGATCAAAGAAAAGATAAAACTTCTCAACCCTTGTTTTAAATATTTTTGCAAAAATAAAATGTCCAAATTCATGCAATACCACTAATATTGATATCGCAAATAAAAACTGTAAAATCTTAATTAAAATTTCCATTTATAATGTCCTCATTTAAATAATTATTCTATCTATTAACGTTTCACAATACATTCTTGTTTCATTGTCGGTTTGAATTAGTTCATTCAATCCCGGATTTTTAATATAACTCAACTTATGCATTGCCTGAGTTATAATGTCAGGAATATCTAAGAAACCAATTTTTTTACATAAAAAAGCATACACAGCAACTTCATTTGCTGCATTTAAAATACAGGGCATATTTCCTGCTTTTTCCATAGCAAAATATGCCAGTGGAAGATTTTTAAAACTATTCAAATCGGGTTTTTCAAAGTTCAATTCAGGAAAATCGATAAAATTAAACCGAGGGAAATTGGTTTTTATTCGATCAGGGTAAGCTAAAGCATATAAAATGGGTAGTTTCATATCGGGCAGACCCATTTGTGCTTTTATCGACCCATCAGTAAACTGCACCAATGAATGAACTATTGACTGGTGATGAACAACAACTTCAATTTGTTCTGGTTTTAAATCGAAAAGCCATTTTGCTTCAATTGCTTCAAAGCCTTTGTTCATTAATGTTGCTGAATCGATCGTTATTTTAGCACCCATATCCCAGTTGGGATGTTTCAATGCTTGCTCGGGGGTTACTTTTTTCAGAAAATCAATATCTTTTCCACGGAACGGGCCTCCTGAAGCAGTTAGAATAATTTTCTCTATTTCGTTTCGTCCTTCGCCCACCAAACACTGAAAAATGGCTGAATGTTCTGAATCAACAGGAAGAATTTTAACGTTATTTTCAAGAACCAGTTTTTTAATTAATTCGCCTGCAACTACCAATGTTTCTTTATTGGCAAGTGCAATTGTTTTTTTAGCTTTAATGGCGTTAAGTGTTGGAACTAGGCCCGAAAAGCCAACCATTGCAGTTAAAACAATATCGATAGTATCCATTTCAACTACTTGCGATATGGCATCTGAACCAGCAAATATTTTTACCGGCAAATCAGATAATGCATTTTTAAGATCATCGTATTTTGATTCGTTTCCAATTACAATGGTATTTGGAATAAATTCACGGGCTTGTTGAATAAGCAAATCAGCATTATTGTATGCTGTAAGAACCTCAACTTCGAATTTATCGGGATGCTGACGAACAACATCAAGAGTTTGTGTTCCTATTGATCCTGTTGATCCTAATATGGCAATCCGTTTTTTCATTTATTTGCTTTCTGTGGTTTTATCAATAGAATTAAAAAGCAATATAATCTTCCGGATTTATAGGAGTGCCATTATGCCACAATTCGAAATGAAGATGTGGCCCACTGGTTAATTCGCCCGAATTTCCAATTATTGCAATTGCTTCGCCTGCAATCACATGATTCCCAATTTTTTTAAGCAATTCGGAGTTGTGTTTATAAATCGATACTAAGTTATTGTCGTGTTGAATTTGTATTACATAGCCCGTTTCTAAAGTCCAGTTAGCCATAACCACCGTTCCGTTTAAGGTTGCAACAACTACTTTATTTGAAGCAGCAACTATATCGGTTCCGAAATGATCCTCGTTTGGATTAAACGAATACGTAATAATACCTTTTACCGGAGGGAAAAAATGAATGCTCGAAAAATCGGTTCGTTTACCCGGATCGGTAATTACAGTAAGGTTAAATAATTCTTCATCTTCAATTTGCTGACGAAGAATTGAATCATGTTCCGATTTAGTAAAAGAAACATCCTGATATCGAACTGATGTATCCTGAGAATTTTCGTAACTGATTGGAACTTCGCCACGAATAATACGGTTTATACTTGCAAAATAACGATCGCGAACTTCTAGAGCATGCTCCAAAGAATCGAGTTTATGAACATTATTTATTATGTTTCGACGCATAATTCCATCGGGATAACCGGGAATAAATTCGCGAATTGGAGTAAAAGCAATTAAAATGGTAACCAGAATAATTAAAGTAAATATACCAGTACCCACAAAAGTAAAAACATTCAGACGCGACAAACGCATATACCAAACTTCTTCGAAAGTATTGTCGTTGTAAATAATTAACCTGTACTTATGTTTTAACTTGTTTACAATATGTTTGTTTGTAGTTTGGGCCATTGTGCAAATATTTTAAAAACTTTTGCAAAGATAAGCCTTTTGTATTAAAAAAAGGTTCAATATGACGACTTTAAAAATTTAGTATTATTTAACAATTACATTTGAATTTAAACATGTTATTCTTCGTTATCGTTTAGATTGTATGCATCCGATTCGGTAACGTGTCCATCTTGTTCGCTAACCCGTGTTAGTTTTTTTCCGTGTTTGAAAACCAGTTGAAGGCCGTATTCTTTTTCCCATTCGCATTCACATGCAACAATTATATACATATCGCGGATATGTGTTGGCCGTCGGGTAACAATTATTTCTATTGGATGTACATAGTTCCAGATTTCTTTCTCGTTTTGAATTTTTCTGGAATAATGTTCTGAATCAGTTGATTCTTCTCGTGCTAACGAGTCGATATAATTTTCAACTATTTCTTTTGATATTTCAAATCGATAGGAATTTCCCAAACTAAGAAATTGACGGATAGCTTCGTCGGCTTCTGAAATGAATTTTTTATCAGAAACCGGATTAAAACCAATAAACGTTATGTTCAGTTTCAAATTATCGAACAGAGGAATAGGAACCAATTCACTTTTCCAGCAACCGGGAAAATTTTCGGCTTGTTCTAGTTGACCAATTATGGATGAGTTAATCGTAGTGTTCATTTCAGCAATGCATTTTTGTAAAAATAAACATTTGTTTCAATAAACCTAACCATTTATGTAATTTGGCAAACTGTTTAAAAAAGAGTTACGGTGGCATGAAGCCACCGAAGAAATTTTATTTAATTTTTATTTAAACCTCAAGCGAACTGATAAATATTTATTTACCAATTTTCTTTTATCCATTTAAACATATTTTTTTGTTCTGACTTAGGACCAAATCCTGACCAAGTTCCTTCATCTTCTTTAAGTTGAAAAACCATATTGTATTCATTGTCAAACAATTCTTTTACTTTATCTCTTATTTCGGAAATTTCAGAATTTCCATTTAAATCAATTACAAGCCAAGTGTTTTTAAGATAATGCCACCATCCAAATTTTTCACTCTTTATATAATCAATGAATTTTTTTTCTTGTTCTTCAGATGAGTTATTTACACATATTATATATCTTTTTTTCATAACAATATTCCCTCCTCAGAATTTTCAATTTTCAGTTTGTTATCTGAAAAATTTAATTGGTCTTGAATAAGAATTCCAGTTACATTATCTCCATATAATCCTTTCTCAATAGCTAATTTCTGAATTGAATACTTTTCACTTCTTATTGCATCTTTATCAGTAAATAAACAATAAATATATGAAAAGAAAAAAATCAGAATTGCTACTCCCATAATAATTGAAAACATAATAATTAACCAATTTGGAGAATTGAATTCTAATAATAAAATTATTCCCCCAGTTATTACAGAAATTAACCATGTCAATGGTTTTAAAATAGTCGATTTAGAACCACTCGCATCAGATTTATGAAGCAGTTCTTTAATAATACTCATTGCCATATATCTTAGTATTAGTTTTCATCATTGCAGTCTTTAATTATTAACCCCAACAATACCTCAGAATGAAAGGTCGAATATCTGATGCTGCCGGATTACTCGCATATAGTTCTGCAACGGCACCACCAACAAATACCATTTCATCTTTTAGATTTCCCAAACCATTGGCTACAGCTTGCAGCATTATTATATTTGAACTAGGCATGTTTTAGACGTTTATGTAATTCGTCAATGGCAATATTTATTTCCCTTACACGACCAACTCGTATAGTATCAACAATAGTTAAAAGTTCGTAGAAAAATTCATCCTCTTGCACTATTTGTGGTAAAGTTTTATAGAGTGGTTCAATGGATTGTCCTCTATGGCTACCTTTTGCATAAGGCCAAACATAAATATCACTACCTGATGAAATATTTTCTTTTATTGGAGATGCAGAATGTGCTGTAGGAATTCCTTTTACAATAGCTCCCGGCTCCACCGGGAATACATATTTTAACCCATAAATCAAGAACTCAGTAAATGAATTGATATTTACCTTTCTCTTTTTTGAATCAATTAGCCCTGCTATTTTACATCTGTTCAATGCTTCAGAAACTTCAGATGGACTTAAATGGGTAGAATTTGCTATATCAATATTGCGCCATTCATTATTGCTTAGTGCTATTATTTTCAATAACACAACAATGTCTTGTGGTCGCATTCCATTATGCTTCTTCATAATCAATATTTTGATTCGCGATTCGCGAATAGCAAATATACTATTAAAAATACATCAAACAAAAATTATTCTGTTGTTAGTTCACCTGTGAGATATAATTTTGCCAGTCCACCAATTAAACACCTGTCGCCTTTGTATTCACAAATCAACTTTCCTCCTCGTTTCGATAATTGGTAGGCAATCATTTCGGTTTTTCCCAGTTTTTCCGACCACAAAGGAATTAACGATGTGTGTGCAGAACCTGTAACAGGGTCTTCATCTATTCCGCATTGCGGAGCAAACACCCGGGATACAAAATCAACTGTATTGCCTTTTGCTGTAACTATTAATCCTCTGGATTGTAATTTAGATATTTCCTTAAAATCGGGTTTCAGGTTTTGTACATCATTCTCGCCGGCAACCAGAGCAATAAAATCATCTTTTCCTTTATAAATCTCTACTGGTTGAATGCCAATACATGCTTCAATTTGCTCAAAATTTGTACTTATTTTTAATGTATCCGTTGGAAAATCTAAAAACAACATTTCGTTCTGCTTAAAAACTTTCAACTCGCCGCTTCTGTGCGAATGAAATACGATTTCTGTTTTTTGATATCCCAGACAGGTAAACAAAACAAATGCAGAAGCCAATGTTGCGTGTCCACATAAATCAACCTCAACTAAAGGAGTAAACCAC
>MENE01000054.1:7338-7974 GCA_001769005.1 Bacteroidetes bacterium GWA2_31_9b
TACAGCAGCCGGATTGCCAGTAAATAATTTATCGGCAAAAGCATCTACCTGGTATATTTTAATTTTGCTCATATTTTTAAGCCTTATTTATGACTGTATATTCGTAGTTTTTTCTTCCATACTTAGGTTGTACCAATCAATTTTTCGAGAGAAGTACATTACCAGACCCAATATGATAAAAAGACCTATACTTCCAATAAGCAGGGCATAATCCTGTAACTGAATAATCACAAAAATAAAGGTATACAGAATAAAAAGGATTCCGCTAATCAGATAAGTTAGTTTATTTGATTTCAAAATTGCTTTTATATATCCAGCAATCAATAACAATGTGGATATTGCTGATACAATAAATGCAATATTAAACTTTAAGTGCTCCGATATAGATAAAAGCAGTGTATAAAAAACGATTAAAGCAATACCAACTAAAATGTACTGTATGGGATGAATAAATACCTTATTCAGCACTTCAACAAAGAAGAATACTAAAAATGTAAAAACAATAAATAGTATTGCATATTTTATTGACCTGGTCGATTTCTGGTAGCTGTCGACAGGTAATAACAAATCGATTCCAAATGCCGAAGAACTGATATACTGTTCACTTCCTGTCCACATTTGAGGATAGTTTCTGTT
>MENE01000054.1:8023-9748 GCA_001769005.1 Bacteroidetes bacterium GWA2_31_9b
TGTGAATCGGGCAAAAATGCTCCATTGAAACTTGGGTTATTCCATGTTGAACTCATTTGTACATCGGTGATTTCGCCAACGGGTGTAAAATATAATAATTGACTGCCTTTTAAATCTAAATCGAATGAAAATTTATAGGAAGTATTATTCGTGTTTGATACATTGATTAATGCATTTATACCACTTTCGTGAATATCGTTTGTAACAGTTCCCGGATTAAACACAGATTTTTCGTTATTCCAGTTTAACTCAATCTGTTTCTCAATTCCTCTTAAGTCGCTAATACCAACGGTAACAAATGCTTTATCGAATTGAATATCTTTTACAGGAATATCCAGATTATCAAATTTAATATTATTGAAAACTCCTGAAATATTCAGTTTCGAATTATAAACAACAATATCATAAATACCCCGGCTTCGTTTTTTAGGCTGAATATCGCCTTTTATATTGAGTTGCGTGGGCAAAAAATGGATATATTCTTTAACAGCAACCAACCTGCTAATAGAATCTTTCTGTGTTGCTTGTTTTACATATCTGTAATAAGGAATTGAAACAATTGGACCTGAAATAGTTTGTTCTGCTCCCCACTTCAAACTCACTTCACTAATGGCATCTCTTTGCGTATTTTCTCTTTCGCGTATTAAGCTCTTAATCATTGATGTAGGAATTAACAATAACAAGCCAATGATTATAATAATACTTACTTTAAAAAAAATGTTGGTTTTTAATGATCTCATAGTTATACGTTTTATGATTATTTCAATTTAAAAACTTTTCCAGAATTTTATTATTGCATACATCCTTGATTTTTAAACTTTTTTAACTTTTTAGGTTGTAATGCTTATTCAAAATTAATTAAATAATATTAAAAAACAGGATGGAAAAGACCGAAGTCTTTTCCATCCTGTTAATTCTAAATATGAAGTGTTTTATTTTTTAATTTCTACAAATAAGTCTTTTAGAGTTTTGTTTTCATCAACCTTGTATGAACTCGATTTAATTAATTTATCAATATAATTTAACCGGTCTTCGGTTATAGGATGAGAACTCAAAAACTCTGGCAATAATATATCTCTTTCAGATTGTAATCTTTTAAAAAGATTGATCATTCCGTTTGGATCCGTATTATTTTGAATCATAAGATTAAGTCCTTCAATGTCGGCTTCACGTTCAAAATGTCTTGAGTATGATAATGATTGTAAATTATGAATGTTATCGCCAATTACTGCCATTATTCCATTTACATCGCTTAATATTACAGAAATAAATAAGTAGCCTGATAAATTTCTGCACATCATTTTCATTGAATGTCTGTTATTTACGTGAGATACTTCATGACCAATTAATCCTACAAGCTCATCGTAATCATTCATCTTATCAATAATTCCGGTAAATACAATTATATTTCCATTTGGCAGAGCAAATGCATTAACGGTTTCAGACTCTACAACGATAAACTTCACTTCATTGGTATTTTTCAATTCCAGTTGGCTTGCAAAATGATTTAACTCTTTTGATTTAATTGAGTCTATTGTATTATAGTTTAGATACTCATTATAAAATGTATTACCTATTTCAACATCATAATCCTGAGGTATTAAAACTACCGATTTCTCGGCAAGCCATGGAATCAGAAATAAATAAACTACAATAATTAGTCCCAGAATAATCAGTGCTATACCAATATGAATCTTTATTCCAAGATTTATTAGTTTTTGATAC
>MENE01000055.1:0-207 GCA_001769005.1 Bacteroidetes bacterium GWA2_31_9b
AACATTCTTTTTTCGTTTCTTTGAATTACCTCGGGAGCGTTTAGCTCTTGAAGGCGTTTCAAGCGGTTGTTTCTGTTTATTACTCTTCTATATAGATCATTAATATCACTCGTTGCAAAACGACCTCCGTCAAGCTGAACCATTGGTCGCAGATCAGGAGGGATTACTGCCATATGGGTCAGAATCATCCACGATGGATCTATTTTT
>MENE01000055.1:240-2003 GCA_001769005.1 Bacteroidetes bacterium GWA2_31_9b
CTAAAGTAATTCCAATAAGATCAGCTCCATAAGAGTTAAAAGCTCCTAAGCCACCTAGATAGGAAGGAAGTCCTACTATTGCTTTATCACCTCGGTTTATAAATATCTTTGCAAGTAAATCAAGTCCTTGTTGCGAAGAAGTTGTAATAACAAGATTTTTTAGTTCGATATTTAGGCCTTGTTTCTTATACCTGTCAACAAGAACCTGTCGTAATTCTGTTACACCCTCTGTGGCACCATATTGTAATGCAGCTGCTCCATTTGTGTCTAAAATTTCAGCAGTTATACTTTTCAATTGCTCAATAGGAAAAGTTTCTGGAGCTGGTAATCCTCCAGCAAATGATATAATATCAGGACGTTGAGTTAACTTAAGAAGTTCGCGAATAGCTGACTTCTTCATGCTTTTAATGCTTATGGAATAAATTTGTTCCAGATCGGTAATCATTATATTATCCTCCTATTTAAAGTAAAATATTTGTTTATACGAAACTGATGCGAAGTTGCAAATTGCCATTCTGAAAAACAAATTAAATTAGCTGTTATAAAAAACATAACCTAAAAAATGCCTAAAATGCCTAAATTTATTGTTTATTGCTAATTGTTTATTGGTCCTTGGTCATTGCTAAATGAACTATTTGTTTTTTAATTAAAATGTTAATATCTTGGTTCGCTGTATTCATCGAATAATACTTTATCCTTAATTGAAATTTAATTTATGAATTCAAATAAAAAAATACTTGTTGTAGATGACAACTCTGTTCATCTTTTTTTAATAGAAAGTATTTTACAAGATAGAGGTTATGAAGTAGAAATTGCTGATCATCCAAAAAAAGCCATTGAATTTATTAAAACGAATATCTATCATTTAATTATTCTTGATTTAATGATGCCCGATATAGATGGATTACAGTTTTTAGATATTAAAAACGCGATTGATTTAAATAAAGATACTCCTGTAATTGTAGTTTCTGCCAAAACTGATTCATGGAGCATAAAAAATGCAATGGATAAAGGAGCATGCGATTATATTACAAAACCTATTGATAACGATACAGTTGTTCGTAAGATCCGGGAACTCTTAAGAAATCCAAATTAAAAATCAATAAAATAAAAGGAGAGAAATTAAATGTTCTCTCCTTTTTTTATTTGTAGCTGAGTGTTTGGTTTTAAAATAGTTTGTCGATGATTTTATCATCAGCAATATTAGGTAAAGTAACCTTTAAGCCTGGTGTTCGTTCCATTTCGCGTTTAATAGCAAAAATTGCTTCGTTATTACGAGCCCAGCTTCTACGTGCTATTCCGTTGTTTACATCCCAATGCAGCATCATTTTTAGTCGTCTTTCAGCATCAGCACTACCATCGAGAACCATTCCAAAGCCTCCGTTTATTACTTCGCCCCATCCAACACCACCACCATTATGAATAGAAACCCATGTAGCTCCTCGGAATGAGTCACCAATTACATTCTGTATTGCCATATCGGCAGTAAATTGCGATCCATCGTAAATATTTGAAGTTTCACGAAAAGGAGAATCTGTTCCTGAAACATCATGATGATCGCGCCCCAAAACTACAGGCGATGATAGTTTGCCATCTTTTACAGCTTTATTAAATGCAGCTGCAATTTTTGTTCTTCCTTCGCAATCGGCATATAAAATACGGGCTTGAGAACCTACAACAAGTTTATTCTTTTTTGCTTCGCTTATCCAGCGAATGTTATCTTTCATTTGTTGAGTTATTTCAGGCGGGGCAGTTTTTGCAAT
>MENE01000055.1:2069-7021 GCA_001769005.1 Bacteroidetes bacterium GWA2_31_9b
TCTGCTCGATTCTAACAAGAAGGCATTTCCATAATCGAAAAAATACATTCCTTTTGCAGTAAGCTTATTTATTGCTGTAACTTGTCGTCGAAGCGATTCCTGAACATGTTTTTTAAATTTCTCAGGATCTTCAGCTATCATAATATTCGATTCTTCATAACTTAATCCTACCGGATAATAACCACCAGCCCAAGGATTATGCAACGATGTTTGATCGGAACCCAAATGAACATCTATATTTCTTTTTTCAAGATTTTCCCACAACTCAACAATATTTCCTAAGTAAGCAATTGAGCGGGTTTCTTTATTTTTACAACATTCTAAAGCTTTATCTATTGCTTTATTAACATCGGTCATTAGCTCGTCTACCCAACCTTGCTCATGTCTTTTATATGCAGCTTTAGGATTAACTTCTGCTGTAATACTAACAACACCAGCAATGTTTGCAGCCTTAGGCTGTGCACCACTCATACCTCCAAGTCCTGAAGTCACAAATAATTTTCCTTCCAAGCCTTCGCCCGATTTGCTTATTTTTCTTCCTGCATTTAATACTGTAATGGTTGTACCATGCACAATTCCTTGTGGTCCAATGTACATAAAAGAACCGGCAGTCATTTGCCCGTATTGTGTAACTCCTAAGGCATTAAATCGCTCCCAATCATCTGGTTTCGAATAATTAGGAATCATCATGCCATTAGTAACTACAACCCGTGGAGCATCCTTATGCGAAGGAAATACTCCCATTGGATGACCCGAATATAGAACCAATGTTTGCTCTTCAGTCATCTCTGCCAAATATTTCATTGTTATAAGATATTGAGCCCAGTTTTGAAAAACTGCTCCATTGCCACCATAGGTAATTAATTCATGGGGGTGTTGTGCAACTGCATTATCGAGGTTATTGCTCAACATCAGCATGATTGCAGCTGTCTGTTTCGATTTTGCAGGAAATCCGTCAATGGAACGTGAATTGATTTTATAATCGGGACGAAAACGATACATATATATGCGGCCAAAGCTTTCAAGTTCATGAAGAAACTCTTTTGCCAAAACATCATGATGTTTCTTCTCGAAATATCGTAACGCATTTTTTAACGCAAGTTTTTTCTCTTCTTTTGTAAGAATATCTTTACGTTTGGGCGCATGATTTATTTCAGGATCATATGGCTTAGAAGCAGGTAATTCGCTTGGAATACCTTGTAGAATTGTTTTCTGAAATTCTTCTATTGTCATTTTAGTTTATTATTATAAATTAATTAAAAAAACTGAATTGATTTCTTTTGATTTTTTAAAAATCAAATCCTATGGATATCTGATCCTTAGTGTATTATCATTAATAAAGGGAAAACATTCTTTCCAGTTCATATGTTATAGTCAAATATTAAAGCCAAAAATACAAATATTGATTTTATTTAAAAAGTTTAATTTGCAAATGACATGCTAATATGACATAATTACTTGTATTTGAAACTAGCATAGATTTTGAATGTCAATGTAGATTAAAATTTATTACATTTGAATACTAATTTAAAAATTAAAAAAAAATGAAAAAACTACTTATCGCATTAGGAATTATTGCAGCAATTGTAATAATTTTTGTTATGTGGGCAAATGGCAATTACGATAAAGCTATAAGATATCAGGAAGATGTAAATGCATCGTGGGGTGATGTTGTTGCACAATATCAAAGAAGAGCAGATCTAGTTCCAATGCTTGTTGAAACAGTAAAAGGAGCTGCAGAAAACGAAAGAGGTATATTAACTGCAGTTACTCAAGCAAGAGCAGGTATTGTAAATGCAAAAACCCCTGAAGATCTTGAATTAATGGGGAAACAAATTAATACTGCTATTAATTTGGCTTTTGAGGCATATCCACAAATTCGTTCAACACAAAATTTTGGTGAGTTACAAGCTCAACTTGAAGGTACTGAAAACAGAATTTCTGTAGGTCGTATGAAATACAACGAATCTGTTAAAGTTTACAACCGTCATATTCGTGGATTCTTCAGAAAATTTGCAATTGGAATGTTTGCTGATGAAGATGAGTTTCCAAAGAAAGATATGTTCCAGGCTGTTTCAGAAAATGTTGAAAAAGCACCTGAAGTTAAATTTTAGATATGAAACCATCTGAATTTTTTAATGAACAGGAAAAGCAGCAAATAGCAAAAGCTATTAAAGATGCAGAAACAAATACTTCGGGCGAAATCCGTATTCATATTGAATCGGAGTGCCCTGAAGATGTTTTGGACCATGCTGCTTATATGTTCGCAAAACTTGAAATACATAAAACAAAGCTCCGCAATGGAGTTTTGTTTTATCTTTCGGTAAACGACAGAAAATTTGCCATACTGGGCGATGCAGGAATTAATGCTGTAACACCAGAGAATTTTTGGGATGAGATTAAAGAGACTATGCTTTCTTATTTTAGAAAAAATGAGTTTGCTTTAGGCTTAAGTACCGGAATTAATATGGCTGGTTATGCCCTTAAAAAGCATTTCCCCTACGAAAGCGACGATGTGAACGAATTATCTGATGATATTTCTTACGGAAAAAATTAATTGAAATGATGAGATCAATAAAAATAATATGCTTAAGCATATTTTCATTGCTAACTGTATCAGGATTTTCGCAAGATTTTCCAGAAAAACCATATCCTCCAAGAATTGTTAATGATTTTGCAAATTTTTTATCAGCGCAGGAGCAACAAGCACTGGAAAGTAAGTTGGTTCAGTTTAATAACGAAACTTCTACTCAGGTAGCAATCGTTATTGTTCCTACTCTTAACGGATACGATCCTTCGCAATATGCATTTGATTTAGGAGATAAATGGGGAATAGGTCAGAAAGGAAAAAATAATGGAATCTTAATTTTAGTAAAACCTAAAATAGCAAATGAAAAAGGTGAAGTATTTATAGCCACAGGATATGGACTCGAAGGAGCTGTTCCTGATGCACTCACAAAAAGAATTGTAGAAAATGATATTTTACCTTATTTCAGACAGAATCAATACTATCAGGGTTTGGACAATGGTATTAATACTATTATTAGCCTTACAAAAGGTGAATTTACTGCTGAACAATACCAGAAAAGAACACAAGGTACAGGTCCTTTTCCTATAATTATTGTTTTTGTAATTATTATCATTTTTGCATTTATAAGCAAAATACGACGTGCACGACATTATGCTATTGGGCATAATCTGCCTTTCTGGATTGCCATGGGAATGCTCGCTTCTCAAAACAGAAGTCACAGCGGAAGCTTTGGCAACTTTTCTTCCGGGTCAGGAGGATTTGGTGGCGGAGGTGGTTTTGGAGGCTTCGGTGGAGGTAGTTTTGGCGGTGGTGGAGCAGGAGGAAGTTGGTAAACTTTACTTAAAATCTATTTAATAAAAAAGGTATCCAATTTGGATACCTTTTCTTTTATGATAGATAATTGTTATTTTATTTCTGTTTCCATTTCTGGATCAACAAGAATACGTCCACAATATTCGCAAACAATAATTTTTTTACGTGAGCGAACATCTAACTGACGTTGAGGTGGAATTTTATTAAAGCAACCTCCACAAGCATCTCTTTGAACTGAAACAACAGCTAAACCATTGCGGGCATTAGCACGTATTTTCTTATATGCATTTGATAAACGTTCATCAAGAGTTTCGTGAATTTTTTCTGCTTTTTCAAATAATTCTTCTTCTTCTTTTCTTGTTTCGTTGGTAATTGAATTAAGCTCGTTGCGTTTATTGTCTAAATCAGCAGTACGTTCATCTAAAATGATTTTTGACTCATCAATAATGTCTTGCTTGTCTTTAATCTTAATGGTATATTCTTTAATACGCTTTTCGCATAATTCAATCTCAAGATTTTGAAATTCAATTTCTTTAGAAAGAGAATCAAATTCGCGATTATTACGAACATTATTTTGTTGTTCGGTGTATTTCTTTATAAGCGTTTGAGATTCTTTTATTTCGTTTCTTTTTTTGTTAATCGATTCATTCTGTTTAACAACTTCTTCTTCAAAATTTTGGATTCGTGTTTGTAAGCCAGCAATTTCATCTTCCAAATCCTGAACCTCTAATGGAAGCTCTCCTCTAAGTCTTTTGAAATCATCAATTTTAGAATCTACAGATTGTAAATCAAACAGTGCTCTTAATTTTTCCTCAACGGTAAGTTCTGTAATATCAGACACTTTCATCTTTTCTTTAGCCATATTTATAAATAATTTATCGGATTTGAATTTATTTCGGACAAATGAACTGCAAATTTAGGGAATTTTTTTATAAGTAATTCATAAATTAATTCTTTTGTAAATTGTTCTGACTCAAAATGACCTATATCGGCAATTAAAATTTTATTTTCTGCATCGAAAAACTGATGATATTTAAAATCTGCAGAAATAAAGATATCTGCATTCTCAGCAATTGCTTTGCTTAAAAGGAAACTACCACTTCCTCCGCATACAGCTACTCTTTTTATTGATTTTTCTCGAAGTTTTGTATATCGAATAGATTTTGAATCAAATAGTATTTTTAATTTATTTAAAAAGTCAATTTCAGCGATTTCTGTTTCTAATTCACCAATAACACCAATACCAGAACCAGAAAATGTATTTTCAAGAGTATAAAAATCGTAAGCTACTTCTTCATATGGGTGTGAAGATAATAGAGCTTTAAGAACATCACTTTTTAAATGTCTTGGAAGAATAACTTCAACGCGGGTTTCATCTTCAACATGAACTTCACCTTTTTTTCCTACAAATGGATTTGCATTTTCGTTTGCTCTGAAAGTTCCTTTACCTTCAACATTGAAACTACACATGTCGTAGTTGCCAATTTGCCCTGCACCGGCATCAAAAATAGCATTTCGGGTATGTTCTGCTTGTTTTTGAGGAACAAAATAAACCAACTTTAAGAGTTGATTTGATGATTTTGATAATATTCGTGTATTGATTAAATTC
>MENE01000055.1:7029-11859 GCA_001769005.1 Bacteroidetes bacterium GWA2_31_9b
GTGCGTTCGATATAATTTTTACCGGTAATTTTTTTTAATCCTGAAAAGATAATGGGATGATGTGAAATAATTAAGTTTGCCTTTTTATTTATTGCTTCATCAATAACATCCTCAATAGTATCAATAGTAATTAAAATACCGTTTAATTCAGTTTCCGGATTGCCAATTATTAGTCCAGAGTTATCGTAATCTTCTTGTAATGAAAGAGGAGCAAAGGATTCTAAATAAGAAATAACTTCTTTAATTTTCATTTTTATAAAAGGTTGATTTTAGATAATAACGGAAATTAAATTTCTTCGCGAATCTCTAGTAATAATGTTTTTATTTCTTTTAAAGTTTTTACAGCTTCGAAATTATTTATTGTGCCTTCTTTATTTTCTTTTAATTTTTTTTGAGCTCCTTTAAGTGTTAATCCTAATTCTTTAACTAAGTAGTAAATAACATGAAAATTCTCAATATCATCTAAAGTAAAAAAACGATTTCCCTTTTTATTCTTATGAGGCTTAATTATATCAAATTCTTTTTCCCAATATCGAATTAACGATGCGTTAACATTAAACATCTCAGCAACTTCACTAATGCTATAATAAAGTTTTTCTACTTTTTTTTCCTTGTAAGGCATACGAATTAATTATAAAAAGATGAACAGGAGATTTTAAGACACTAATTTATAAAAATATATCCAACAAGCAAAGTTAATTTTTTAATCCAAAACAATATAAATAACCATCGCGTGATGCAATAAAAACTTTATTGTTAAATACAATTGGAGTCGATTCAAAAGAGCCCGGTTTTTTATCAAGAAGAATAAATTCGTTCTTCTCGTTGTATTCATAAAGGTTTATTCCCCAGTATCCTGCAACAATAAGTTTATTATCTATGAATATCGGAGTAGATATTGATGGTCCAACTTTCTCTTTATATAGTAACTTTGGTGATTGGAAGTATGAAATACTATCTGGCCCTAAAACTTTTACCGATTCATTTATTGACTGATGATCGACTACATATAAGAATCCATCAATTCCTACAAAGGCTGCGAGATGAGTTTGCTCAGGTTTAATATAACTATCGTTAATTCCTATAGAACCAATTATACCACCTTCCCAGCCATTAAAATCATTATTTTCAACCGGGAAAAACCAAACAACAGATTCTTTAGGTTCTTTTGAAGGGTTGAGTTTAAAAGCTCCCCCTTTACCTTTTATATATTGTTTTTCAACTGAAACCATAATATTACTATCGTTTGTAACAACAACAGAACCATCCATATCGGAACCAATAAAGAAATCCCAATCAAGTTTTCGTGATTTTAAATTATAACCCCACACATGACCCGAACCTGAAGCCGAATATATTCTATTACCTAACATTGCAGGCGATGATTCTGTTACAATATTATTTTTATGATTGTATGCATCGTTCATTGTGTAAAGCTTATGTTCTTCGAATATTTTTGGTTGTAACATACCATCAATTTGAGTTGCATTTCGATGATCAGGATCAAACACAGTAAACAATGAATTCTCTAAACCAATATAAACAGTATCATTTAAAATAAGTGCAGATCCATCTACATCACGGCTGTAGCTATCGGTCCATTTTTGATCGAGTCTCCACAACTCTTTACCTGTATAATATGAAATTGCTCTGTAGCTGGGAATATGTTTTGAATCGAGAAAATTTCCTACACCCAGTCTGCTTCCCTGAAGAATTACTAAGCTATTTTCAGGTGAATCGGGATTTTTATTTACCCAAATTGTTCCTGTACCTTTAATAACATCGTCATATTCATATTGCCAAATCAATTGACCCGATTCTGCATCAATTTTTTTTAAATGATGATCATAAGCTCCCTGAATAAGAAATAATTTTCCATTTTCAGATACTAAGAGTGGCTGACCAGTCCATCCGGCACCTGACCATATTTTAGTTCCTAATCTTCTGGAAATAACTGTTTCTCCGGTTCCGAGTAAGTGTTTCCAAATTAAATCGAGCTTATTTGGTGCATTTATACCGTAATAATTACGTTGCCAGTTTCCTAAAAAGGTTTGTATAATAGGATATGTTGTATCACATAATTCAGTTGATGGGGATTGAGCATTCGCTGACTTATAAAAAAAAATCCCCAGTAATAGGGGAATCAGAATAATTCTGTAATAATATTTCATTAAGTTAGTTTATTAATCAAATGATTGACCACTATTTGATGAAATGAAAATCATCTTATCAAATTCTTCAGCACTTAAATCGTTAAAGTAGAAATGTACCGGATTTACTTTTTTATCATTTTTAAGTACTTCGTAATGTAAGTGTGGTGCTGTAGAAGTTCCTGTAGATCCAACAAACCCAATTATTTCACCACGTTTAACTTTCTGCCCTCTTTGAACTTTGTATCCACTTAAATGTGCATATATTGTTTTATAACCAAATCCATGATCTACAATAATATGTTTACCATAACCACGCATTGAAGATTCAACAGATTCAATAACACCATCACCTGTAACATAAACATCGGTACCTGTTGATGCTGTAAAATCCATTCCGTAATGGAATTTTCTGATTTTGTATATGGGATGTATTCTCCATCCCCAGCCAGAAGCTGTTCGTGTTAAGTCTTTATTTGAAATAGGCATAATAGCAGGAACAGAAGCAACCATTACTTCTTTATTCTTTGCTAATTTTATAATATCATCGTATGATTTTGATTGTACAACTAATTTTTTAGATATTTTATCTAAACGTTCTGCTGTATTTATAACTAGCTCTGAATTGTTATAGCCTTGAAGATCCTGGTATCGGTTTGTACCTCCAAATCCTGCTGAACGAACTGATGATGGTATTGGTTCTGCTTCAAAAATAACTCGATAAATATTATCATCACGTTTTTGAAGATCTTCAAGAGTTTTATCTATTAATTCAAATCGTTTATTTAATTCACTGTATTGTGTTGCTAATTGTTGATTTTCACGAATCAATCCTTTTTCTTTTGGGGTATGAAAAAATGAAGAGAAAAGTAAATTATAGATAATACCAATAAGAATTGTTGCAACTAAATAAGTTAAAAACCGAACTAATTTCTGTTTTATCGACAGAGAAATTTTATCATAACTTAACAATTCGTGATTAAACTTGTATCTTGCTTTAACCATTATAAAATTTTTAATGCTTCAAATATACATAATTTTTTAAATCTAATCCATTGGGATTCTTCTTTTTGAAAGAGCAAGAATCATTTGGTCATATTCATCGGCAGTAATATCATTAAAATAATAATTAATAGGGTCAATTGGTTTATCGTACATTCGAACTTCATAATGAAGATGATTTCCTGTTGATCGCCCAGTATTACCTAATTTTCCAATTACTTCTCCTCGTTTAATTTTCTGACCAGGAACAACATCAATTTCTTGTAAGTGGGCATAAACTGTTTTATATCCAAACCCGTGATCAATAGTAATACGATTTCCATAGCCAAATAATGAATGTCCTGCTTCAACAACAACTCCATCGCCAGTAACAAAAACTTCAGAACCTTCTGGCCCTGTAAAATCCATTCCGTAATGCATGGTTGGTTGATTGTTAAAAGGATCACTTCTTTGTCCAAAATAATCACTAATTCTATCGAAGTCTTTTATTGCAACAGGTTGTATTGCAGGTATACATGCCAACATCAACTCTTTATTCTTTGCATATTCTATAACTACATCAAATGATTTTGATTGAACAACTAATTGATTTGTAATTGCATCAATTTGTTTACTCGTTTCAATCATAATTCCTGAATTTTCAAAATCCTCGAGTTCAATATAACGGTTAGATCCCCCGAAACCGGCTAATCTGATTGATGATGAAACAGGTTCTAATTCAAAAATTGTTCTGTATAAATAATCATCACGATGCTGTATTTCTTTTAAAGCAGTATTAACATCCGATAACTTATCCTGAAGTAAATCATATTTAGTAATAAGTTCGTATCTATTGTTTGTTAGTTTTGATAATTTTGGGGTAGTGTAATAATTAGATAAAAGAATATTTATAAAAATAGCAGTAATTCCAGTTATAAAAAGAAATGAAATGATTCGTTTGATTTTTTGTTTTTTAACTAATCGCACTCTTTTAAATGTAAGTGTACTTTCATCAAAATAATATTTGACTTTAAACATGATACTAGATGTTATTCTTATGTTTTAATTACAAAAAAACTTGACAATAGCGACAAATCTAACTTAAAAAATTTAATTTTACAAATTCAAAAATAAAAAATAGTTCACATAATTAATTAGTATACAATATTTAACTGTTAATAAATTGCTTTTTTTATGAATTCAAAGGAAATCAGATCTGCATTTTTAAATTATTTTAAAATTAAAAAACATGTTATTGTTCCATCTGCACCAATGGTTATAACAAATGATCCTACACTAATGTTTACAAATGCAGGTATGAATCAGTTTAAAGATATTTTTTTAGGTAATAAACCTGTTAATGATAATCGAATTGCCGATTCACAAAAGTGTTTAAGAGTATCAGGAAAACATAATGATTTAGAAGAAGTTGGTCATGATACTTATCATCATACAATGTTTGAAATGTTAGGAAACTGGTCGTTTGGTGATTACTTTAAAGAAGATGCTATTGAATGGGCTTACGAATTACTGGTTAAAGAACTGGGTGTTGATCCGAACAGAATATATGCAACTGTATTCGAAGGAAGCAAAGAAGATAGTTTAGATGTTGACATAGAAGCTCTTAATTACTGGAAAAAATACTTACCTGAAGACAGAATTCTTTTTGGCTCTAAAAAAGATAATTTTTGGGAAATGG
>MENE01000055.1:11949-12708 GCA_001769005.1 Bacteroidetes bacterium GWA2_31_9b
TAAATAAAGATAATCCATTAGTTATTGAGATTTGGAATCTTGTATTTATTCAATACAACAGAAAAGCAAATGGTTCACTTGAATTATTGCCAAATAAACATGTTGATACAGGTATGGGTTTTGAACGTTTATGCATGGTTCTTCAAGGTAAAAAATCAAATTATGACACCGATGTTTTTCAACCCATTATTCAAAAAATTGCTTCAATATCAAACATAAAATATGGTTTAAATACAAAGTCTGATATTGCAATGCGTGTAATTGCTGACCACTTACGTGCTATTAGTTTTTCTATTGCCGATGGACAGCTACCTTCAAATAATAAAGCAGGTTATGTTATTCGTAGAATATTACGAAGAGCCGTTCGTTATGGATATACATTTTTAAATTTCAGAGAACCTTCAATATATAAATTAGTTGAAGTTCTTGTTCAGAATATGGGAGATGCTTATCCTGAACTTAAATCTCAGCAGGTCTTAATTGAAAAGGTTATCGCCGAAGAAGAAAATTCGTTTTTAAAAACTCTCGAAACAGGTATCAAACTTCTTGATCATATTATTGATAAAAACGTTAAATCGGGATTAACTGTAATTGATGGAAAAACAGCTTTTGAACTTTATGACACGTATGGATTTCCGCTAGATTTAACCGAACTTATTTTAAAAGAAAAGAATTTAATGGTTAATAAAGATGAATTTCATTATGAGATGGAAGCACAAAAAAACCGTTCGCGTTCTGCTTCAATACTTACAACAGACG
>MENE01000055.1:12791-17678 GCA_001769005.1 Bacteroidetes bacterium GWA2_31_9b
CAGGCGGTCAAGTAGGAGATTCAGGTTACATTATGTCAGGAGATGAAAAAACCCCAATTATTGATACTAAAAAAGAAAACAATTTAATTGTTCATTTTGCTACAAAGCTCCCAACAAATCCAAAAAATAAGTTCAAAGCAATTGTAAATAATAACAAAAGAAAATCAACAGCGAATAACCATACTGCAACACATTTGTTACATTTTGCTTTACGCGAAGTTCTGGGTAAACATGTTGAACAAAAAGGATCACTGGTAAATCCTGATTATTTACGTTTTGACTTTTCACATTTTCAGAAAGTTACACCTGAAGAGATTGAAAAAGTCGAAAAAATTGTAAATACCTTAATCAGGCAAAATACAGTACTTGACGAAAAACGTGATGTTCCTATGAAAACAGCAACAGAAATGGGAGCAATTGCATTGTTTGGCGAGAAATACAGCGATTTAGTTCGTGTTATAAAATTTGGAGATTCAGTTGAATTGTGTGGAGGAACACACGTTCACGCAACCGGTCAGATAGGGATTTTTAAAATTATTTCTGAAGGTGCAATCTCTGCTGGTATTCGACGAATAGAAGCAATTACTGCAGATAAAGCCGAAGAGTTTATAAATAACAACCTTAAAGAACTTGATGAAATTCGATTGATGTTTAATAACTCCAAAAATCTGAAACAAAGTATAGAAGGAGTTTTAATCGAAAGTTCAAAACGTGAAAAACAAATTGAAAATCTACTAAAAGAAAAAATAAAAAGTATAAAATCAGTATTACTGAATAAATTGGAACAAATAAATGGTGTTCAGTTTATTGGCGATATTATTGATATTGATTCACCAGCAGCTATTAAAGATCTTGCTTTTCAAATGAAAAATGAAACTACAAATCTGGTTCTGGTATTAGGATCTGAAATTGATGGAAAAGCAAACCTTTCCGTAATGATTTCGGATAATTTAATTAAAGATAAAAACCTGAATGCAAACCAGATTGTTCGCGAAATATCTAAAGAAATTGATGGTGGAGGCGGAGGTCAGGCTTTTTATGCTACTGCAGGAGGAAAAAATCCACAAGGATTAAAACTGGCAATAGAAAAAGCACGTTTGATGCTTTAAAATATATTGTTATCTAAAAAAAGCTGAGTACTATTTTGTATTCGGCTTTTTTTTCAACCTTTTGTAATCAAATTTTGTTGTTATAATATTTATTCGCTCTTAAATTATTAACATATATAAATTCGTAAAAAAATTAAATATTATATTTGAACGTTATTAACTTATTTTTCAGAATATGGAATTAACAAGAACTTTTGATTTGCTTGAGCGTTACAAGGAATTATTTCCGATGAACGATGCTCTTTCAGGAAAACAAGATGGAGCTTGGGTTAAATATAGTGCCCAGGATTATATTAATTATTCCAATTATATTAGTTGTGGATTACTAGCTCTAGGTTATAAAAAAGGTGATAAAATTGCTACAATTTTAAATAGTAGGCCCGAATGGAATTTTATCGATATGGGTTTATCTCAGATTGGAATTGTTCATGTTCCAATATATCCTACAATTGGTACAGAGGAATATGAATATATCTTAAATCATTCTGAAGTAAAAGCTGTATTCATTTCGAATAAATTGATTTGGAATAAAATAAAACCAATTGTTAATTTAGTTTCTACCATTCAAAAAATATATTCACTCTCGGAAATTGAAGAGTTAGAATCATGGAGCGTAGTTTTAGAAAAGGGGAAAGAAAACTACGATAAATTTATAAATAAAGTAAATTCAATAAAAGATTCGATTACTCCTGATGAAATGATATCAATAATTTATACATCGGGAACAACAGGAAATCCAAAAGGAGTAATGTTATCGCATAATAATATTGTTTCAAATTTTATTAGTACTTCAAAAGCCCATATTTTAGGATATGGGCATCGTACATTGAGTTTTTTGCCTTTATGCCATATTTACGAACGAATGATGAATTATCATTTTCAGTATAAAGGAATTGCGATATATTATGCCGAAAGTTTAGGTACTATTACTGCAGATATTAAAGATGTTAAACCGAATATTTTTAATACTGTTCCCCGTTTGCTTGAGAAAATTTATGATGGCATTATCGGAAAGGGAAAAAACTTACCGTATATAAAGAAAATCATATTCTTTTGGGCAGTTAGGCTTGGTTTAAAATATCAGTTGAATAAAAAACACCGTATTTGGTACAATTTTAAACTTAAAATTGCTCGTAAACTTGTTTTTAGTAAATGGAAAGAAGCCTTAGGAGTAGAAGATTTAATAATCACATCAGGAGGAGCAGCACTTCAGGAGAGATTAGCCCGTATTTTTTGGGCTGCAGGAATCGATGTTATTGAAGGTTATGGTTTGACAGAAACATCACCAGTAATTTCTGTAAATTCTCACACACCATTAATTTGCAAGTTTGGTACTGTTGGTAAGATACTTGAAAATGTTCAGGTTAAAATTGATGATGATGGCGAGATTTTAAGTAAAGGGCCTAATTTAATGCTTGGATATTACAAAGAACCTGAACTTACCAATGAGGTTATTGATTCCGATGGTTGGTTTCATACCGGAGATATTGGCCATATTGATTCTGAAGGTTTTCTTAAAATTACCGATCGTAAAAAAGAAATGTTCAAAACCTCCGCAGGAAAATATATTGCACCTCAGGTTATCGAGAATAAATTTAAAGAATCTTTCTTTATTGAACAATTGATGGTTATTGGCGAAAACGAGAAGTTTGCAAGTGCATTAATATCTCCAAATTTTCCATTTTTGCACGATTGGTGTTCGAAACATAAAATTCAGTTCCGCGATAATTGTGATTTGATTAGTTTACCTGAAGTTAATTCACGTTTTCAAAAAGAAGTGAATAAATTCAATTCTGTTCTCGGTGAACATGAGAAAATTAAACGTTTCAGACTGGTGTGTGAAGAATGGAACTCACAAAGTGGTGAATTATCGCAAACTCAAAAACTAAAACGGAATGTAGTTTCTGAAAAATATGCTGTTATTATTAATGAAATTTATCAGCATGATAAGAAACAAAAACCTAACGGAATAATTCCTAAAACGGTAAGTGGAATTAAGAACGGATTTAAAAATGGAATTGATACAATAATAAAAAATGTCCCTAAAATTTAGGGACATTTTCTTTAAATATTTTTCTTTAAACCAAGCTTTTCCCTTAACAGAAACAACCCAATAAATGTAAATAATCCATTTAAAATCAATAACTCAAAGCCAAACTTATAACCAAATAACCATTCAGCTGAGTATTTACTTAAAATCAAACATAATATTGGCGACATTATAGCAATAATTGGTACGAATCTATCTTTAACCTTATACTTAGTAAATAAACCAAAAGTATATAATCCTAATAATGGGCCATAAGTAAAACCTGCTATTTTAAATGTTGCGCTAATAACACTCTCATTATTAATTGCATTAAATAAAATAATAACAAGAATCATTGCCATTGATACACCAAAATGAACTACTTTTCTTATTTTCCTTAAACGCATCTCTTCAGAATTACCAGCATTTAAAATATCAACCGTAAATGATGTTGTTAATGCTGTTAAAGCAGAATCAGCACTACTGTATGCTGCAGCTACTAATCCAATGATAAACACTATTCCTATAATAGGACTGATATAACCTTGAGTAGCAATTAACGGATATAAATCGTCGGTACGAACGGGTATTGTAATTCCATTTTTTTGAGCAAAAATAAACAATAAAACTCCCAACGACATAAACATAAAGTTAACAGGAACAAGTATAATGCTAAACCAAAACATATTTTTTTGAGCATCTTTAATGTTTTTGCAACTCAGGTTTTTTTGCATCATATCCTGATCAAGCCCTGTCATAACTATAGCAATAAATGCACCTGCAATGAATTGTTTAAAAAAGAAATTTGCACTTTTAAAATCATCAAAGAAAAAAATCTGTGAATGTTCATTTTCATTTACAATATTTATAATGCCAGAAAAATTTAGATTGAGTTCTTTTCCAATAATTATAATAGTAGCACCAACTGCTGTTAACATTAATAAAGCTTGCAAAGTATCTGTCCAGATTATTGTTTTAATTCCACCTTTAAAAGTATATAACCATATAAGCAGAATGGTAAAAAATACTGAAACTTCAAAAGGTATATTTAAATGGTTAAATACAGTAATTTGAAGAACATTTGCAACAATAAATAATCTTAAAGCAGAACCAATTAGTCTTGATAATAGAAAAAATGATGCTCCGGTTTTGTATGAATAAACTCCAAACCTTTTATCAAGGTATGTATATATTGATGTTAAGTTTAAACGGTAATACAATGGCATTAATATAGTTGCAATAATAAAATATCCAACCAAATAACCTAATACCATTTGCATGTATGAAAAATTATTATCAATAACCCAACCAGGAACTGAAATAAATGTAACACCAGAAAGCGAAGCACCTATCATACCTAAAGAAACAATATACCAGGGTGATTTTCGGTTTCCAATAAAAAATGATTGGTTATTGGCATTCCGACTTGTAAAATATGATACTAAGAGAAGTATTCCGAAATAAATTATCAGAATTGTTAGAATAAGATAAGGATTCATATAATTTGATTGTTGCATTTTTAAACTATTACAAGAATACTAAAAACAATTCTAATTAAAAAAATTGCGAATACTATCAATTGGTATTATTTTTGGAAATCATAAATTAAGAATATCTGGAATGATATATAACTTCACATCAAAATTACTGGAAAGTGCAGTGGAAGAATTTGCAAAGTTGCCTGGAATAGGTAAAAAAACAGCTCTCAGGCTTGTTTTGCACTTGTTAAATGAAGACATTAATGATGTA
>MENE01000055.1:17694-24837 GCA_001769005.1 Bacteroidetes bacterium GWA2_31_9b
CATTAGTTTGTGTAGTCGAAAATGCCCGTGATGTAATGTCTATAGAAAATACCCATCAGTTTAATGGCGTTTATCATGTATTGGGTGGAATAATTTCTCCTATGGATGGAATTGGACCAAGCGATCTAAAAATTGATACTTTATTTACTAAAATTCAGGAAGGAATAGTTAAAGAAATTATTCTTGCTCTTAGTACAACAATGGAAGGTGATACAACAAACTTTTATTTATATAAAAAATTTAAAAACTACCCTCTGAAAATTACAACTCTTGCAAGAGGAGTAGCCATTGGAGATGAACTTGAATATGCCGATGAAATTACTCTTGGACGATCGATTGTTAACAGAACTTTGTTCGAATCTTCAATTTAACTTGTTAGATTTGAAAAATATTTGTTATTTTAACACAAATATTATTGCCATTGAAAATTCATAAACCAATATGAAACAATTAACACTCATTATAATTATTCTTTTTTCAATAAACTCAACTATATTTTCTCAAGGTTCATCTGATGTTGAATCAATTGTCGACATGGGAAATGATTTAATAAAATTAAAAGATTATAATGCAGCATTAGAAAAATTTAACGAAGCACTAAATACTCTTCCTGGATTTTCACCTGCTATTGATGGAAAGGCAAATGTTTATATTTTATTGGAAGATTATAAAGCAGCAGGAAAAATTATTGATGAGGGAATAAAAAAGAATCCTGATTATGCATCATTTTATCTTACCAGAGGCAAAGTTTATTTTTTTAAAGATAAATTAGAAGAAGCCATTGATGATTTTAATAAAGCTTTCGACTTAAATTCTCAAGAAAAAGATAAAAGCCTTGAAAATATGATTTATGTAAATCGTGGTGCTACTTATCAGAAATTATTTGAAAATGAAAAAGCTTTACAGGATTTTTCAAAAGCAATTGAACTAAATCCAAATAATCCAAATGTTTATATGTACAGGGGATTTCTTTATTACCAAAATAATCAGTTTAATGAAGCAATTCAGGATTTTAATACAGTAATTGAGCTTGATGTAGAGAACCATTTTGCGTATTACAATAGAGGAATGACATATGTCAAACTGAATGATAATTCAAAATCCTGTCAGGATTTTCATAAAGCATGTGAACTGGGAAATACAAATGCATGTAAAATGATTGTGAGTCGTTGTATGAACTTTAAATAGTAAATTATTTTACTTTTCTTTTTTTGAAAACAACCTTATAAGCCAGTTTCTTTTAACTACTCTTGCAGCTTCATCTACTTCTTTAGCTCCCTTATTTACATTTTGAATAGCTACAACAACACTGTCGGCAAAAGCTGTGTCATAAATCAATCTTGAAATTAATCCTTGCCCTGAATTTATTTCATCAGTAATTTTTACCAGATTATCAGAAAGAATTTTAGTTCGTTCGGTTGTATAATCAAGATTTTTTCCTGCTCTGCTCAAACCCGATGTAAAAGAAGTATCGGTAAATATTTTTCCATACAATCCTTGTCCTTTATTCATTTGATCAGTAATAGTTACAAGGTTTTTTGTTGATTTATTGATATTATCTCCAGCTACATATATTTTATTGGCAAAAGTGGTATCAGAAAGTAACATTCCAATTGTACCTTGTTCTTTTGAAATTTTATTTGAAATATCTTCAAAATTCTCAGTAAATTTAGCTGTCTTTTTTGCAATAGTACTTAAGTTGTTTGCAAATGATTCGTCGGCAAAAAATTTCCCAAAAGTACCCTCACCACGATTAATTTTTTCTGTAATATCAGCTATGTTTTTTGTTATTATTGTTGTGTTCAGAGTCGATGTATTTAATTGACGTAATATTTTATCGATTTGAACAGCTTCAATTGTTTCAAGAATGTCTCCATTTTCAACAATTTCGGCTGTAATACTTCCGGCATAAATGTAAACAAATTTTATTCCCATTAATCCTTCAGGTACAATTTCCATTTTTGAATCTTTTCGAATAAATTGTTTAACATCACTTTGAATATTTAAATTTATTTGTACTAATGAGTCGTTTAGTATTTCAACTTTAGAAACAGTACCAATGTTAATTCCTGAAAAACGCACATCGTTTCCAATTTTTACACCACTAATATCCTTAAAAATACCACTTAATACGATATTTCGTTTAAATAAACTTCCCTGACTACCAATGTAGTATATACCAAAGATGAATATTATTATTCCTATACCAACAAAGAAGCCCAATCGAATATTTTTTTTTCTTGTATTTTTCATAGGTTTTATTTTTTTAATCGATTTTAAAATAGGAGCTAACCCATTTATCATCCGAATTTTTTAGTTCATCGAATGTACCTTCGGCAATAAAAATGCCATCTTGCAATATCATCATCCGGTTCGATGTAATTTTAGCACAATTCAGATCGTGTGTAATAATTATAGATGATGCTTTATATTTAGTTTGAATTTCGACAATTAGGTTACTTATTTCCCTTGATGTAATTGGATCCAGGCCAGTTGTTGGCTCATCATATAGAATAATTTCTGGTTTTAAGATCAATGTTCGTGCTAAACCAATACGTTTTTTCATTCCACCTGAAAGTTCCGATGGCATTTTATCTATAGTATCAAGTAAACCAACATTTTCAAGAGCATCAACAATTAATTCTTCTATATCATGCGGATCGGTTATATTTTTATTTCTCCTAAGAGGAAACTCAAGATTTTCTCTAATAGTCATTGAGTCGTAAAGTGCATTACCCTGAAAAATAAAACCAACCTTAGTTCTTAGTTCATTCAATTCATTTGAGTTCATCAATGTTACTTCCTTACCAAAAACTTTTAATGAACCTTCATCGGGGTTAATTAATCTAACAATGCACTTAATTAGTACTGATTTTCCAATTCCAGACATTCCGAGTACAACAACATTCTCACTTTTTTTAACTACCATACTTATATCTTTTAATACTTCATTTCCATTAAAAGATTTTTTAAGATGACTGATTTCAATAACGGTTTCGTTATTTAAAAATTGAGATATGTTTTCTTCTGATTTCATCAATAACTAATTGAAAAAATTAAATAATTCGGCCAATTGAACTGCAATTAAATCGATAATAAATATTACGAGCGATGAAATTACAACAGCAGAATTTGCAGCTTTACCAACACCTTCAGTTCCATTTTCAGCATAATAACCTTTGTAACAACCAACCATTCCTATAGCAAAACCAAAAAAGAAAGTTTTAATTGTAGCCGGAATTAAATCATAATAATGTAAAGGATCAAAAGCAAGGTTTACAAATAATGGCAACGAAATAAAATCATTTAAATTCACGGCTACAAAGGATCCATAAAACGAAATAATATCAGCATAAAAAACAAGAATAGGTATCATAAAGGTTGTTGCAAGAACACGTGTTACAACCAAATATTTCATAGGATTAGTTCCCGAAACATCCATAGCATCAATTTGTTCAGTAACACGCATAGAACCTAATTCTGCACCTATTCCTGAACCAATTTTACCTGCACAGATTAGAGCTGTAATTACAGGTCCAATTTCACGAACTATAGAAACAGAAACCATTCCAGGTAACCACGACTCAGCACCAAAACCTTCTAAAACAGGTTTTGATTGCAATGTAAGTACTAAACCCATTATAAATGCAGTTATTCCGATTAATGGAAGTGTACTTAAACCTATGGAATATGCTTGTTTTAAAAACTCTTTATGTTCATAAGGTTTTTGGAATAATTCTTTAAAAAAACGAATTGTAAATCGTGATAATCCACCTAATTCTAACAAAAAATTACTAAGCCAAGGAAAATCGTTAATTGTTAGTTTATTTTCGTTAGATATTGTTTTAACTTTTTTTCTAAATATTTTTAGAATATTTAGTTTCATTTGAAATGAATATTTATTCAATTAAAAATGAAAGTTACAAATTATTAAGAAAAGTAATAATTAATTTTTAGGTTATTTTTAGTTAGAGTAAATACAGATTTGCATTAATCTATTCATTAAACATAAGCATATATGGTCGTTCAATTTCTTTTTGTAATTCCGTAATTCCTATATTTCTGCTTTTACGAATAAACTCTTTTCCATTAAAAAATACAAGGATTGTAGGAACAGTAAAAATTGAGTTCTGAGCAGAAATCTCCGGAAATTCTATTGTATCACAATAATACATTTTCATTAACGGAAATTCGGCACTTAACAAATCATAAATTTTAGGTTTTAAGACCTTACAAACATTACAATTTGTGTTTGAGAAATAAATTAATAGAGCTTTATCTTTTGTAATACATTTATTGATCTCAGCTAAACTTGTAATGTTCTTTATCATTAATAATTATTGGAATTAAGCATAATTAATGTACAAGCAACACATACTTCAATACCATTTTCCATAGCTAGTTGAATAAGTTCCTGATTTTCTGAACCGGGATTAAAAATTAACCGTTGAGGTTTAAGGCTAATAATATATTCGTAATATTCTTTTTGATTTTTGGGATTTAGATAGATTGTAACAGTATGTAAATCGGCAATTTCCGGTGTACCAATGATAATATCCTGCCAACTGATTTGACCTTTACGATTACCAATTAATACTGCTTCATATCCATGACGAACAAGGCTTTTAACTGCTTTGTAAGAAAAACGAGTAGGGTTAGGACTTGCACCTAAAACCAAAGTTTTTTTCATACTTTTTATTAATTAAATTCAAGCAAAAAAGAATCTTCTAATTCTAATGTTTATTAGAAATTAGCAATCTAAATTAATGTTTTTATTGAGATGAAACAAACGACTTTTGAAGTTAAAGAAAATATTATATTTTTTGAATCAGAACAACGGCATGTGCAGCAATACCTTCCTCATTTCCAATAAAACCTAATTTTTCGGTAGTTGTTGCCTTAATTGAAATCTGATTTTCATTAACATCAATTGTTTCAGCAAGTGTACGAATCATTTCAGGAATAAAGTCCTGAATTTTAGGTTTTTGTAAACAGATTGTAGAGTCCAAATTAACCAATGAATATCCATTCTCTTTCAACAGATTATAGGTTCTTTTAAGTAGTATTTTACTGTCAATACCTTTAAATTCGTTACTTGTATCAGGAAAATGGAAACCAATATCACGCAAAGTAGCTGCTCCTAAAAGAGCATCGCAAATAGCATGAATAAGAACATCGCCATCGGAATGCGCAACACAACCCTTTGAATGAGGAATCTGAATTCCTCCAATAACCAGTTTTAAATCTTGTTGAAGACGATGAACATCGTAACCATGACCAATTCGGATATTCATTTTAACTTGGTTTTTGTCGTCGTTGATCACGTAATTTCTGAAAATCGAGCCCCAATGTAAAACGCATAGTTTTATCTAATGGATGGTTTTGGCTTGTAGAAATTAAATATGAAAAATCGAATGTGAAAATATTAAACTTTAAGCCTACACCTGCAGTAAAATATTTTCTATTTCCTTTATATTGATTCTCAGTAAAATATCCTCCACGAACAGCAAATTGTTTTGCATACCAGTATTCAGCTCCAATGGAATATTTAATTTCATGTAATTCTTCAGTAAAACCACCGGGTGAATCGTAAAATGATTGTATCATTCCTTGAGAAACTGATACATCAGTATCATAATTGCTACTACTATCCTGTGGAGTAGGGACAAGAAATTTATTAAGATCAACAGTAAGAGTAAACGAATTAAAATCGTCGATATTAATTAAATAAGCAAATCCAAGTTTCAGATTTGTAGGTAAAAAATCTTTTTCAACTTCGGTATACGATAATTTTGCACCAATATTTGAGATATTTAATCCTAATGAAAAGGTAGAATTGTAATTTCCAAGCTTTATTTTATCGTCAACATAATACATGGAAATATCTGCAGCACCAGTATTACCTGCTTTTGTTTCTGTACTTCCAACAAATGCACCTCCGGTTATATCTGAACGAATGTAACGGAAAGCAATACCTCCGGAAATTTTGTCGGAGAAACTACGAGCATAAGCAACATCAACAGAAAATTCGTTGGGTTTATGAACATTTAAAGGGTCGCCTAAATCATTAGTAAATTGAATTTCTCCTAAGCTGAAATACAATAAAGTTGCAGCTATTGTTTGCCTTTGATCTATTTTTTTGAAAAATGAAACATAAGCTAAATCGATATCTCCAATAAGATTTCTTAACCAAGGTGTATATGAAACTGAAATACCCATATCGCTTTCGATAAATGCATATTTTGCAGCATTCCAGTGCATTGAATTGTAATCTGGAGATGTTGCAGCACCTGCATCACCCATTGCACCTGCTCTTGAATCGGGCGCAATAATTAAAAACGGAACGGCATATTCAATTGATTTTTCTGATCCGGCTAATTCATTTGGATTTACATTATCCTGCCCGTATCCTTTAAAAAAACTAACCACCAAGGTTACCAAAATTATTACTTTCAACTTATTCATTCTAATTCCTTTAATTTAAGATTTGCAAATATAAAATTATTTATCTTGGTTAAATACTTTATTTTAGTATTACCAATTTTTCAATTTTCTCAGCTTTTTTTCCATCAGATGATCGTACTCTAAGCTTATAAATATATACTCCGCGACCGATTTTATCCCCAAAATCATCTAAGCCATCCCAAGGTATAGCATCAGAACGAAAAGCATTTGAATTTAGTATATGATGAATTGTTTTTACCAATTTGCCTGAAATGGTAAATATTTGAATAAGTACTTCTAAATCTTCATTCGGTCTGTTATGATCAAAATAAAAACTCGTATTTTCTGTAAATGGATTTGGGTAATTGAAAATATGTTTTAGTGCTAAGTCGGCTGTTTCAGCTACAATAAAATCAAGATATTCTTCACTTGAGTTATTGTAAACATCCCAAATTTTAAGTTTAACTGAATGATTTCCTTCTTCAAGTTCTGAAAATAAATATTCAATCCTTCCTTTTTGGTAATTATCAATTTCCGATTCGTAATAATTATTCAGCAGTATTAAATTACTTGTATTATTGTCGAGTGTTGCAGTAATATCGTGCCCTATACCACTTCCTGTAGTATTTACTCCACTACTATCAATAACGAGAGCATATAATTTTGGATTTTGATTTGTTATACCACCTGAAATAAAAT
>MENE01000056.1 GCA_001769005.1 Bacteroidetes bacterium GWA2_31_9b
ATTTATTGCTGGTGCAATTATGTTAACTATTGGATTTGTCATTGCTTTAACATTGACAAACAAGTCTATTACTCATGGTAAAGAATAATTCTATATATATTTGATTATTGACTAAATTTGCAAATACCTTCGTATTGGAGGTATTTGCTTTTTTTGTAGATAATTGTTATGATAAAAAGACCTGATTTTATAATTCTTGGATCGACTGGCAGAAATACTGGCAAAACAGAATTTGCCTGTAGGCTAATTCAACAATATTCAAAACAGCACAAGATTATTGGTGTTAAAGTTACTTCAATTGATCGAGATGAAGGATTTTGTCCACGAGGCCCTGAAAGTTGTGGCGTTTGTGCTTCATTAACAAAAGAATATGATATAATAGAGGAAACGGATAGTAATACAGGTAAAGATACTTCGAGAATGCTTGATGCCGGAGCCCAAAAAGTGTATTGGCTTAAGGTTGACAAAAATTATTTAGAACTTGGAATAAAAGCATTATTCGAAATTTTACCAAAAGAAGCATTAATTGTAAGTGAATCAAATTCGTTAAGAACAGTATTGGATCCGGGTTTATTTATAGTGATCAAAAATATCAATGATCATACAATTAAAGAAAGTTGTGCCAGTGTTATTCATTTTGCTTCAAAAATAATTGAGTTTGATAATAAAAAATGGAATTTTTCTCCTGAGAGAATACAAATAAAGAACAATAGTTGGATTATTAAAGAAAAAGCCACAGCAATTATCCTTGCAGGAGGAAAAAGTTCAAGAATGGGTGGCGAAGATAAAAGTTTACTACCTATTGATGGAGAGCCTTTAATTCTTAAAATTTTAAACCAATTAGATGATTATTTTGATGAAATAATTATTGGAGCTAATGATGTTGATAAATACAAGTTTTTAAACCGAAGAGTTATTCCTGATATTGAAAAAGAAAAAGGTCCATTAATGGGTATTATGTCTTGCTTAAAAGCATCAAATAATGAAGTAAATTTTATTACAGCTTGCGATATCCCTTTAATGAATTTAAAGTTAATTCAGAATATGATTAACTTGTCAGTAAATGTGGATATAGTTATGCCCGTTAAAGACGAGAATAAGTACGAACCATTGTTTGCAGTTTATAAGAAAAGTGTAATTCAAGAAGCAGAGATTATTTTAAAAAATAATGGAAGAAGAATCATTGAATTGCTAAATAATGTAAAAGTAAAATTTGTTGATTTTAATGACGACTTTTGGTACCAGAATCTGAATAGAAAAGAAGACTATTTAAAGTTTGTTCAACAAATTGAATTAAAAAAATGCCAACGAACTGATTTGGAATAAAAGATTTTAAAATATAAATTGAAATATTAGTAAATTGTTTGACCTAAGTTGTTAAAGACAAACCAATTAAAAAAAATATAATCATGAAAACAAAAAAGAAAATCTTAATCGTTGACGATGATATCGATGTTATAACCATCATCGAAACTATTCTTACTAAAGAAGGTTATGAAGTGTTTTCAGCTATGAGTAAAAAAGAAGGTATAGAAAAATTACGTACTGTAAATCCTGACCTTGCTATTTTAGATGTTATGATGACTACTCAATTTGAAGGATTTGAATTAGCTCAGGAAATGTTAAATAATCCTGAATTTAAAGATATTCCTTTTTTAATACAATCATCTATTGATATTTTAGTTACTTCAAAAGCTAGTGTTCAGCAAATGGCAAGAGAATACAGAGAAGATCCAAATTTCAAAGATCTTCAGGTGTTATTAATAAAAAATATTTCTGATGGTACAGCTGGTATCGATTATAAAGCAGATAATGGTAAATCATATTGGTTTCCGGTTAAAGGCTTTATCAGAAAACCAGTTGATGCTAAGAAAATAATCCCTGAGATTGAAAAATTTATAAAATAGGAATCAATGTCTTTTACTTTATAAAGAAACTATAAATGTGCTTTGTGATATCTTTGTGTTTTTGTGACCCTGCCTGCCGGCAGGCAAGGTTGGTGGCATTTTTATTTGCCACAAAACCTCTAAGGCACTAAATCTCACTAAGATTGTTTGCTAAGTAAACGACATTGAAATAGGAATTCCTATTTATTTATCTCTGCATTTGAAAAGATTAGATTTGAATTGTAATCTTTTAGTTTTTACATTAAAATCCTTGTATTTAGGATTTTATACATGCTGATTGTCATAAGTATTCGTATAAATGATTCAAACACTTACGAAAAAGAATATATTGAAATAGGATTATGTTTAAGAGAAAAGGGTTGCTCATAAAATTAAAAATTTTATTACCTGTCGGTTTTATTATTATTGCTGTTATTTCGATCATAACTTATTGGTTTATATACACTTCGATAAAAACGTTTAATGCTCAAATGGAAAAAAACCTTGAGCTTGAAGTAATGACAATTTCAAAAATGTTCGAACGTGAGAGCATTTTAAAACTAAAGAATGTACAAACAAATTTAAAAGTAGCAAATCAACAGTTTTATGAATATCCGCTTGAAGTTCTGAATGAGTCAATGATAATTGATGTTGAGAACCAAAAAACAGGACAAAAACATAAAGCATCAATTCATAAATGGACGCATAACCATGTTAATTTATATGGTAATAATGAGTTTGTTGATAAAACACAAGAGATAATTGGAGGTACAATTTCAATTTTTCAGAAGATTGATAGTGGCTTTGTTCGTGTTGCAACAAATGTTAAAAAAATTGATGGTTCAAGAGCAATAGGAACCTATATTCCAAATAACTCACCAGTTGTTGAGTCAATTAAAAAAGGGCAAACATATTATGGTCGTGCATTTGTTGTAAATGAATGGTACACAACTGCATATGAGCCAATAGTTGCAAATAATGAAATTGTTGGAATTGTTTATGTAGGTGATAAAGAAAAGGATCTTGCCGAATTAAAAAAAATTCTTTATACCTTAAAAGTTGGAAAAAGTGGATATCCTTTTGTTTTTGATAAAAATGGGTATATGCTTATTCATCCGACACACGAAGGAGAAACCTGGTCTGACAGTTTGTTTTTAAATCCTTTACGAAAATCTAATCAGGGTGTTTTTTACTTTCGGCTTGATGATAGAGATAAAACAATTGCATTTACCTATTTCGATAAGTTTGAACTATATATTGGTGCTTCAATAATTAGTAAGATCGAAAATAAAGACCTTATAAATGATGCAATTATTGCTGCTTCTGTTGTAGGGTTAATAGCTATATTATTTTTAATTGTTTTTATTTATTATTTCACTACCGAGCGAATTTATGAGTTTATGAAAATGTTGCAAGTATCCAATAAAAAACTTGCCGATGCAGAGCTAGCCTTAAAACAATCTGAAAAATTAGCAACAATGGGTCAAATATCTGCAGGTATTGCTCATGAGCTAAATAATCCACTTGGAGTAATCACTATGTATAGCAATATTATTTTGGATGAGCTTAAAGAAGGTGATCCACATATTAAAGATGTTAAATTAATTGTTGAACAAGCAGACCGATGTAAAGGAATTGTTGGTGGATTATTGAATTTTGCACGAAAAAACAAACTCAAACCTCAGGAAGTAAATATAAAAGAATTTGTTCAACGAAGCCTCGATTCTGTTGTTATTCCAGCAAATGTAAAAACCCATATTCATTCAAATATCAATGATGGTAACATTATGATTGATAAAGATCAGATGATGCAGGTATTTACAAACCTTGAGAAAAATGCATGTGAAGCAATGCCCGATGGTGGCGATCTTACAATTGATATCGATGGCGATGATACAAATATTATTATTAAAATATCTGATACAGGAACTGGTATTGCTGAGGAAAATATTGATAAATTATTTACCCCTTTCTTTACAACAAAAGAAATTGGCAAAGGCACTGGTTTAGGTTTGCCGCTTGTTTATGGAATAGTAAAAATGCACAGAGGTAAAATTGAAGTGGTATCGAATGCCGATAGTACTAGTGGGAAAACGGGTACAACGTTTACATTAACAATACCCAGAGTTTTCTAAAAAAATAGAAGCTAATATTAAAAAAATGATATTATGAGTAAGCTGAAACTATTGGTTGTTGATGATGAGGAAGGAATTCGTTTTGGTATTAAACGTGTTCTGATGAATTTCTCTGTCAGCTTTCCTTTTATGGATGATGATTTTACTTTTGATATTTTTGAAGCTGAAACTGGCGAAAAAGCAATAGAGATTATTGAATCAGAGGGCATAGATATTATGTTGCTCGATAATAAACTTCCTGGAATGGATGGAATAGAAGTGCTCGATTATATTAATAAAAAAGAGTATGATATTTCTGTTACAATGATAACATCCTATGCATCATTAGATTTAGCAGTAAAAGCAACTACATACGGAGCATATAATTTTATTCCTAAACCTTTTACTCCACAAGAAATTAAAACTTCTCTTGAGAGTATTACAAAAAACTTGTTCTTAAAAAGAATGACCCAGAAATTGAAACAGGAAGATAAACAAGTCAGGTTTCAGTTTTTATCAGTTTTATCACACGAACTTAAATCACCGATTAATGCTATTGAAGGATATTTAAAAATTATTCAGGAAAAGCAGGTTGGAGAGAAAGTTGATGATTATATGTTAATGATTAACAGATCTATTGAGCGACTTAAAGGTATGAGAACGCTCATTCTTGATTTGCTTGACTTAACAAAAATGGAAACAAACAGCAAACAACGAAGACTTGTTAATGTTGATTTAATGGAAATTGCAAAAGTAGTAATTGATACGGTTGAGCCTCTTGCAATTCAGAGAAATGTAAAAATTTATCTTGAAGGAGAGGATGATATTTTTATCAATGCTGATAGAAACGAAATAGAAATCATATTTAATAATTTGGTTTCCAATGCTGTAAAATACAATAAAGAAGGTGGCAAAGTATATATAAATATTAGTAAAGCCAAAGGGTATTACCAGATTACAGTTGAAGATACCGGTATTGGAATAAGTGAAGAAGATTCTGCTTTACTATTTCATGATTTTGTAAGAATTCGAAATGCACAAACAAAAGATACAACAGGAAGTGGCCTTGGATTATCTATAGCAAAGAAAATGGTCGAAATGTATAAGGGTACTATTGATTTAGAAAGCACTCCTAATGTTGGAAGTAAGTTTACTGTTAAAATACCTGTTTAATTTTATTTGAGATGATAATTATTTATCAGATACTATTTTACAGTGTTCTTAAATTTTATTTTATTTGAAAAAATTTTCAATATGTTATTTATAAAAATCACTTAATACTAAATTAATCATTAAAAATTATGTCAACAAAAAGTTTATTATTTATGGCTTTAGGCCTGATTATGTTTTCTCAAGTATCATTTTCACAAGAGAATGTAGAAAATAAGAAAGAAGAAAATAAAAAAATCGAATTAAAACCTTATGGTTTTGTTAAGGGCGATATGGTTTACTCAAATGCTAGTGTTACCTCGTTTGGAGCTTCTAATCTTGGTGCACCACAGATAGTTTCTAGTACTGGTAATGATCAAAGTGCACTTGGCTTTACAGCTCAACATACACGCTTTGGTTTAAAAGGAAGTGTTGGAGAAAAAATTAAAGCAGGTGGTGTTATTGAATTGGATTTCTACGGTGGAGCATTTGATGCAAACATTAAACCACGTATCCGTTTAGCTTATGCTTCAGTTACAGCAGGTGGTTTTGAAGCTAGAATGGGTCAGCAATGGGATATTTTCTCACCAAACAATGCAAACACAAACAATACTAACGCTAACATGTGGTATGCAGGTAACAGAGGATTTCGCAGAGCACAACTTCAATTAAGCTATAAAATAAGTAATAAAGTTTTTGCTCCTATGGTACAGGTTTCTTTAGCTGAAGCTACTAAAGAAGAAAGCGGATTAGGAAAAGATAACATTTCTGGAATGCCAATGTTTCAAGCACGTGTTTCTGGTAAAATTATGGAAAAATATGAAATTGGTTTATCATATGTAAATGCAACTTATACTGAATTAGAAAATACTATTGAAGCTACTTCAAATACTACAACTAATCCTATTAAAGACACCCTTAAATCTGATTTTAACTTTAAAACTTCTGGTATTGGTGTTGATTTTAATTTGCCATTCCATAAATATTTCTCATTACTTGGTGAATTTAATACAGGAAAAAACTTGAATGATGCAAATTTATTTAATATTGCAGGTAATCATAGCTGGAAAATTGTAGGTGGAGATGTTGTTAAAAACGATAAAAAAAGCATGGGTTTATGGTTTAATGCTACATCAAATATTACTAGTTGGTTAAATGTTGTTGTTGGATATGGTTGCGATAAAAATACAAGTGATGATTTAGTAGAGGGTAATATTGCCAGAAATAGAGTAGTATATGGAGATTTGGTTTTTCCAATAAAACATGGTTTCTCTTTTGCTCTTGAATATCAGTATATAACAACAAATAAAATTACAGTTCTTGATACTGATGGTGATATTGCACATACTGATCGTTTTACAGCAGGTATCATCAATTTATCAGCTAAAATTACTTTCTAAATATAAGATCGTATAAAAACTGAATTGTATTTCATACAATTTATTCAAAGGATAGCATTTTTGCTATCCTTTCTTTTTCCTGTTTTTCGAAAAAAATAACCATTTTATATTTTCATAATAAGTAATTTATTATACTTTTTTGTTATTGCCACAAAAAAGTATCAAAAAAGTCTAGGCAAAACCTGCTCTAAATCAAACCTGGAATTCCAGCAAAATAGACAGGTCCTTTTTACGGAATTCTTGATTTGTTTTATTCACCCCACGAATGGCCCGCAATTTTACCTTCCTATCACACGTTTATTTGCACATGAATTTATAAGTAAAACAGAAAAATCTTAACAAAAAAGCTCTTTCAATAAAATAAGAAAGTGTTGTTTTGCTTTTAGAATTGATTAAAATTGGCTTTATGTTTTACTATTATATAATTTGAAGGCGGGTAAGCCTGGACAAACGGCGAGGCATGCGTTGGGGTGAATTGCCTTTGGATAGAAATAGTACCGATGGGGCTTGTTCTACTTCGGTTTACTATTTCATTCAAAGGCAAAAGAGGGTTGAAGCATCGTTTGTCCTTGATTTTTCTTTGGTTCGTTTCTTTTCATATAAGGAAAAGAAATGAACATAACATCCTAATTTGAATTTTTATTAAATGCTAAAAATATGTATATCAGCTAATTAAAATTTAGATGAAAACATTTTGAGAAAATAAATTTTATTGAAGATAAAAAGGATAGCATTTTTGCTATCCTTTTTTTTTAATCTGGAAATTTGTATTTTCACAAAAGAGACTCTAAACTCTTTTATTATGCAATCATTTAAAAAATCATTCCTATTTACTCCCTGGTTCATGGGTTTGTTATTTGTAGTATTGGCAATGGTTATGGCTTTTGCAACGTATGTTGAGAAAGTTTATGGAGCAAATGCAGCCCGATTTTTTATTTATAATACCTGGTGGTTTGAACTGATTTTTGCAATTGCTATGATTCATATTTTGGGTAGAATATTTCTTCAAAAGCTTTATAAACGTAAAAAGCTCACTATTTTTTTATTTCATCTTGCATTTGTTTTTATAATACTTGGCGCAGGTATAACCAGATACTTTGGGGTAGAAGGATTGATGCATATAAGAGAAGGAGAAACTAGCAACCAATTTGTTATTGTTGATAACAATCAATTCGATAATAAAATTAGAAACGAAAAGCAAGTTGAAATCCCTTTTTCGCTAAAGCTTGAAAAATTTATAATTCATCGTTATCCGGGTTCAAATAGCCCATCATCATTTATAAGTAACATAATTGTAATTGATAGTAAAAATAATATTGAAAAGCCATATTCAATATACATGAATCATATTCTTAAATATCGTGGGTATCGATTTTTTCAATCATCATACGATAAAGACGAAAAAGGAACTATCTTATCTGTGAGTAACGATAAATTCGGAATATTTGTAACCTATTCGGGATATTTATTAATGATAATCTGTTTGGTTTTATCGCTTTTGAATAAACATTCATTGTTTAGAAGCATTACTATAAATCAACTGAATACGAAAAGTAATAAAGTGGTTGGAATTATTATCATGTTTTTTTTGTGTTCAAGTGTTTCTTTTGCGAATGATCAAAAACTTGTTGTTTCAAAACAGCACGCGAACGATTTTGGAAAAATACTGGTTCAGGATAAAACTGGAAGAACTGAGCCTTTGTATACATTGAGTAATGATATTCTTCGAAAAATATCGAAAAAAAACTCAATTGATGGATTAAATCCTGTTCAGGTTTTTCTAGGTTTTTATTACGATTTTGAACATTGGAAAAATGTTCCTGTAATAAAAGTTTCGAACAACGAGATTAAAAAAATTATCGGAATAAATTCAGATTATGCCGCATTTACGGATTTTATTGATATAAGTCGTAATTCGTATAAATTGGCAAATCAGCTACAGATTGCATATACAAAACCAGCTGGTGCAAGAAATAAATTCGACAAGGAAATTATTAAAGTGGATGAGCGAATTAATATTTGCTTTATGATGTATACTGGAGATTTGTTGAAAATTTTTCCGGTTTCTGATTCAACCAATTTATGGCATTCACCTCAAGATGCTCATTTCTTTGCACGATCATCTGAGGATTCTTTGTATTTGTCGAATATTATAAGCTTGTATTATAAAGACATTTTAAATAAATCTGAGAAAAAAAGTAAATACCTGAATTCAATAAAACTTTACCAAAGGAGGTTTGCAGGTTATGAAATACCATCTGAACTTAAAATAAATACTGAGATAATATATTATAAACTCAATATTTTAGAGCGATTATTTCCTTTATATGCATCAATAGGATTAGTATTGTTTATTTTTCTTGTTTTAGCAATAATTCAACGAAAAAACAGCAATTCAATTGTAATCAAAATCATAAAGTGGATTTTATTTACAGCATTTCTTTTTCATTCAACAGCATTAATTGTTCGCTGGTATATTTCGAGTCATGCTCCAATGAGTAATGGATACGAAACCATGATTTTTATTTCGTGGGTAACAATTCTTGCAGGATTTGTTTTTCATAAAAGATCGACATTGGTTTTAACTGCAACATCCATATTGGCATCATTAACATTAATGGTTGCTCATTTGAGTTTTATGGATCCCGAGATAACAAATTTAGTTCCGGTGCTTAAATCGTTCTGGTTAACATTGCATGTATCAGTTATTACCGGTAGTTATGGATTTCTGGGTTTAAGTGCTGTAATAGGTATTATAACAATGATTTTATATTCCATTATTTCTGAGGATAATAAAAAAGAGATTTATAAATCAATACAAGAACTTACCATCATTAATTATAAATCGCTTACTATTGGTTTGTATCTGTTAACTATCGGAACATTCTTAGGTGCTGTATGGGCAAATGAATCGTGGGGAAGATATTGGGGATGGGATCCAAAAGAAACCTGGTCGCTGATTACAATTATTGTATATAGTTTTGTTATACATTCACGAACGATCGAATACTTCAGAAGTGTATTTGTATTCAATCTAATTTCGCTGTTTGCATTTTCTTCGGTTTTAATGACCTATTTTGGGGTTAACTATTTCCTTTCCGGATTGCATTCCTATGCAGGAGGCGAACCCTCTCAAATTCCTTGGTTCTTATATGTAATAGTAATTGCATTTTTAATATTATCCACATTTGCATTTTGGAAATATTTAAAATTCAAAATCGAATAGAAACTTTCATTATTTGTTTAAATCAGAAATAATATGTTTAAAAATAGAGTTATTAAACATATTTCATTTATTTATTACGTAAGCATATTTAAATCAAATAGTTGAGTAACTAATTTCAAAATATTCTTATTTTATTATTGTGAAAAATATAACAGTGTGAAAAATGTAACAAAAAAGTATTTATCTTTGCAATGAATATTAGTTAATCATATTATAACTATATAAATAATTGATATTTAGATTAATATTAATTAATTTATGAAATTGTGTTATTAAGCATTCAAGTTCTTTAACATCTTTTTCAATAAAAAATTTAATGAGGAATACTATATTTTTGCACAACAATGAATTACAATAAATAAAAATTAAAAGAGATATGACAAAAATCAAAACATTCGCAGATCTTACCAAAATGCGAAATGATTTACAACAAACACAAGCTCTGGTTGATATGGCTGACAGTTCTGAGAGTGTTATTCAGATCAAAGTAGGTATGGGAACCAGTGGAATTGCTTCAGGAGCTAAAGCTGTTATGGATTTTTTAATTGAAGCTCTGGAAAAAAGAAATATTGAAGCAATTGTTACACAAACAGGAGATATGGGTTACAGCTATGCTGAACCTACTATCGAAGTAAAAAAACCAGGTAAAGAACCTGTTGTTTTTGGCTATGTTAATTTATTAAAAGCCGATGAGATTATTGAAAAATATATTAAACGTAGCGAAACAGTAGAAGGAATAATACCGGTTAATTATCATACCATCGATAATTAAAATTTGGAGGGAAAAAATATGACAAAATATAAACAAATTAGAATAGCACTTAACAATTGTGGGGTAATCGACCCTGAAAACATTGAAGAATATATTGCTCGTGATGGTTATATGTCATTGGGTAAATGCTTGACAGAAATGACTCCACAAGATGTAGTTAAAGAAATTAAAGATTCAGGTTTAAGAGGCCGTGGAGGAGGTGGTTTCCCAACTGGATTAAAATGGGAAATTGCATCTAAAAATAAAGCAGACCAGAAATATGTTGTTTGCAATGCTGATGAAGGTGATCCAGGTGCATTTATGGATCGTTCAGTTCTTGAAGGTGATCCACATGCTGTTTTGGAAGCAATGGCAATTTGTGGTTACGCAATTGGTGCATCAAAAGGCTTAGTATATATCAGAGCTGAATATCCATTAGCAATTAAAAGATTAAAAATAGCTATTGACCAAGCTCGTGAATTTGGTTTGTTAGGTAAAAATATTTTTGACAAAAACTTTGATTTTGATGTTGAATTAAGATATGGTGCAGGCGCTTTCGTTTGCGGTGAAGAAACATCATTAATTCATTCTATGGAAGGTTTACGTGGCGAACCTACAATTAAACCACCTTTCCCTGCTGAAAAAGGTTACCTTGATAAACCAACTAATGTAAATAACGTTGAAACTTTTGCTTCTATTCCTATTATTATTCGAAAAGGAGCGAGCTGGTTTAATAAAATTGGTACTGAAAAATCAAAAGGAACTAAAGTATTTGCTTTAGCTGGAAAAATTAATAATGTAGGTTTAATTGAAGTTCCTATGGGAACAACATTACGCGAAGTTATTTTTGAAATTGGTGGAGGAATACAGGGAGGTAAAAAATTCAAAGCAGTACAAACAGGTGGTCCATCGGGTGGATGCTTAACTGAGAAACACCTCGATACCCCTATTGATTTCGATAACCTTATTGCCGCAGGTTCTATGATGGGATCTGGTGGAATGATTGTTATGGACGAAGATAACTGTATGGTTTCTGTTGCTAAATTCTTCCTCGATTTTACTGTTGAAGAATCATGCGGAAAATGTTCTCCTTGTCGTATTGGTAATAAAAGATTGCATGAATTATTAGAACGAATTACAAAAGGTCAGGGTACAATGGACGATCTTGTTCGATTACGAAATATGAGCAATGTAATTAAAGATACTTCATTATGTGGCCTAGGACAAACATCTCCAAATCCAGTATTATCAACATTAGATAATTTTTACCATGAATATGTTGCTCACGTAAAAGATCATAAATGCCCTGCTGGTGAATGTAAAGATTTAATGAAATATTTCATTATTGCTGATAATTGTGTGGGTTGTACTGCTTGTGCACGTGTTTGCCCTGTTGGTGCAATTACAGGTGAAAAGAAAGAAGCTCATTTCATTAACTCCGAAACATGTATTAAATGTGGTGCTTGTATAGAGAGATGTAAATTTGACGCAATCATTATTCAATAATAATTATTAATACAATGGAAAAAATAAAATTAACCATAGATAATAAGCTTGTTGAAGTAGAAAAAGGGACTACTTTATACAAAGCAGCTAAAAAATTAGGAATTGATATCCCTGTACTTTGCTATATGAATCTCGAAGACCTTGGTATTGAAAATAAACCTGGTGGTTGCCGTATTTGTGTGGTTGAAGTTGAAGGAAGAAGGAATCTAGCTCCTTCTTGCTCTACTGATTGTGCAGAAGGAATGGTTGTTAATACACACTCAATGCGAGTTATTAATGCCCGTAGAACTGTTATGGAGTTTATTCTATCTGATCACCCAAAAGATTGTTTAACTTGTGCAAAATCTGGCAATTGCGATTTACAGAATATGGCTGTTAAATTAGGAATAAGAGAAATTCCAGGTCAAGAATATGCAGCTATGTCAACGTATAAAATGGATTTTTCACCATCATTAATTCGTGAATTAGATAAATGCATTATGTGTCGTCGTTGTGAAATGATGTGTAATGAATTTCAGACAGTTGGTGCTTTATCAGCCTTCAAACGTGGATTTGAAGCTGCTGTTGGCCCTGCTTTTGAAATGGATATTGAAGATTCAACATGTACATATTGTGGTCAGTGTGTTGCCGTTTGTCCAACAGGTGCATTAACTGAAAAGGACCATACAAGAGAGGTTATTAATGCGCTTTCTGATCCAACAAAAACTGTTATTGTACAAACAGCTCCAGCTGTACGTGCTGCATTAGGTGAAGAATTTGGACTAAAACCTGGAACATTGGTTACAGGTAAAATGGTTGCTGCATTGCGTCGTTTAGGTTTTAATTATGTATTTGATACTGATTTTGCAGCCGACTTAACTATTATGGAAGAAGGTACAGAATTATTAGGCCGATTAACAAAACATTTAAATGGTGATAAAGAAGTAAAATTACCAATACTTACATCTTGCTGTCCTGCCTGGGTTAATTTTTTCGAGAATAATTTCCCTGAAATGAAAGATATACCATCAACAGCACGTTCACCACAACAAATGTTCGGAGCAATAGCTAAAACATACTTTGCCGATAAAATTAAAGTTAAACGCGAAGATTTAGTTGTTATATCTATAATGCCGTGTTTAGCTAAAAAATACGAAGCTCAACGCGATGAGTTTAAAGTTGATGGAAATCCAGATGTTGATTTTTCTCTTTCTACACGCGAATTAGCTCATTTAATTAAACAGGCAAACCTTGATTTTAAATCATTGCCAGATGAAGATTTCGACAAACCACTTGGTGAATCAACTGGTGCTGCTGTAATTTTTGGTGTTACCGGTGGTGTAATAGAAGCAGCTGTTCGTACTGCTTACGAATTACAAACAGGCAAAAAATTGGAAAGGGTTGAATTTGAGCAACTTCGTGGAATGGAAGCTATTAGAAAAGCAACTATCGATTTTAATGGTACTCCTATTAATATTGGTATAGCTCATGGATTAGGAAATGCACGTAAATTGCTTGAAGATATTAAAGCAGGTAAATCAGAGTTCCATGCAATTGAAATTATGGCTTGTCCTGGAGGTTGCATTGGTGGTGGTGGACAACCATTACACCATAGTGATTCAAGTATTCTTAAAGCTCGTACCAAAGCAATTTTTGCTGAAGATGAAGCTAAAGTTCTTCGTAAATCACACGAAAATCCTTATATCGTTAAATTATATGAGGAATTCCTTGGTAAACCAATGAGTGAAAAAGCTCATCATTTGTTGCATACACATTATTTCGACAAGAGCGGAAAAATTGAAATCAGCTAGTTTGAAAT
>MENE01000057.1 GCA_001769005.1 Bacteroidetes bacterium GWA2_31_9b
ATATTAAAAACGAGAATATTCGTGTTGACAAGTTCGATTCTCACTTTATGCTTACTGAAACTATTTTATTAAATTTAAATACTGAAGAAATATTTGTATTAAGTCCATCAAGAAAGCTATTTACACAAATAAATAAAAAAAATAGGGATATCAGCTCCGATAAAAATTTCATAGTAACAAAAACAGCTAACTCTCGATTAATAAATAGTTCTGTTTGTTATCAATGGAGAGTTAAGAATATTGAACGTAACACAGAAGTTAGTTACTGGGTAATAAATAATAATTTTAATTTTTTCGACAAGTTTGTTCGTTTAATAAATAACGTGGAAAACATTTACGAATTTTTCGAAAAGATTCCTGAATCTCAAGGATATTTCCCCATTCTGGTTGAAGAAAGGACATTACTTCGCGCAGAAAAATCGACTATTTCTGTAAACAAAATAACTCCTAAGATATTCGATCAAGCTTTTTTTAATATTCCTGTTGGATACAATAGTGTTAATCTGTAAATAAAACTTTGGCTTCTTTTAAACTAACGGTTAAATTTATTTTTGAGCCAAACGTCAAAGCCCTATTTTCTTTCTGGTGGCCAACCGGGAAATTAAAACATACCGGAAAGTTATATTCCCGCACCGATTCACTAATTATTTCATATGCTGATTTTCCAAAAGGTACCTGATTATCATGCATTTCAGTCATACCACCCACAATAAGCCCTTTTAGGTTTTGCAGTTTACCACTATATTTAAGGTTCATCATCATACGATCAATATGGTACAAGTATTCGTCCAGATCTTCAATCAGGAGAATTTTATCTGAATAATCATATTCATATTTTGTTCCTGCTAAACTATATAACACCGAAAGGTTACCTCCAATAAGAATACCGGAAGTAATACCGGGTTTATTTAAAATATCGCCATTTATATTATATGTAATTTTATTACCAAAGAGTACTTTTTTTAATGATATTACAGAATCATCCTCTTTATTTTCAGTATTGATATTAAATGGCATAATACCATGAATAGTTTTCATCTTTAACTTTTCATTTATTATAGCATGCAAAACAGTAATATCGCTATAACCAACAATCCACTTTGGATTTTTTATAAGATTTTCGAAGTGAATATGTTTTACCATTTTTATAGATCCATAACCACCACGGGCACAAAGTATAGCCTTTATTTCAGGATTATCGATCATATATTGAAAATCGTCGGCTCGTTCTTTTTCTGTTCCTGCAAACTGACGATCTGTTTTAAAAATATTTTTCCCAAGTTCAACTTTTAGCCCCCAGCTTTCGAAAACTTCAATAGCAAAAGAAATCTCACTTAACTCTATTTTTCGTGCCGGTGCAACGATTCCGATTTTATCACCGGGTTTTAAATATGGAGGAGTAATCATTAATGTAATTTTTTAAACATTAAAACAAAGGTAAACAATTTACGAATTATAAATTTAAAGTGCCTAAAATGCCTAAAGTGAGCTAAAGTTAAAAGTTGCAGGATTGTACTGCTTTTTCCCTTCACTATTCACTACTCACTAACCACTAATAAAAGATTATAGATAATTATATTTTGTATTCACTGTATATTTAATTATGAATTTGTAATTATTTTTTAAACATTAGCTATTTGTTTTCCTACTCAAAGTAAATAGATAGAAGCTCATAGCTTTTTCAAATTAAGTGTTTGAAAAAAAATATTCCTTCGTATATTTGTCAGGTATTCGTAAAAACCAAGAAGAATCAAAATTATAAAATGAAAAAACCAAAAAGATACTTAATAACATCCGCCCTGCCTTATGCTAATGGGCCTTTACATTTAGGACATATTGCCGGAGCATATCTGCCTGCCGATATTTATGTTCGCTATTTAAAACTTAAAGGCGAAGATGTGGCTTTTATATGCGGTTCCGACGAACATGGTGTACCAATTACTTTAAGAGCACGTAAAGAAGGTGTTTCACCTCAGGATATTGTAGATAAATATCATGTGATGATGAAAAAATCTTTTGATGAGTTAGGAATTGCTTTCGATATTTACCACCGTACATCAGACCCTTTGCATCACGAAACAGCTTCTGACTTTTTTAAGGTAATGAACGAAAAAGGCGAATTTATTGAGAAAGAAGAAGAGCAATTTTTCGATGAACAGGAACAACAGTTTCTGGCCGACCGATACATTATTGGAACCTGTCCAAAATGCAGTTTCGAAAATGCTTATGGCGACCAGTGCGAGAAATGCGGAACAAGCTTGAGTCCAAAAGAACTAATAAATCCAAAATCAACAATAAGTGGAAACCCTCCTGTTTTAAAAACTACAAAGCACTGGTATCTTGATTTAGAGAAATATCAACATGAATGGCTTGAAAAGTGGATCGATAGTCATAAATCTGACTGGAAGGCAAATGTTTACGGACAGTGTAAGTCGTGGCTTAACTCAGGATTACAACCTCGTGCAGTAACCCGCGATTTAGATTGGGGTGTACCGGTTCCTGTTCCAAATTCTGAAGGCAAAGTACTTTATGTTTGGTTCGATGCTCCTATTGGTTACATTTCTGCAACCAAAGCCTGGGCTATAGAAAATGGAAAAAACTGGAAAGACTATTGGCAAAGTGACGATTCACGACTTATACATTTTATAGGAAAAGACAATATTGTTTTCCATTGTTTGATTTTTCCAGCTATGTTAAAAGCCCATGGAGATTATATTCTACCTGATAATGTACCTGCTAACGAATTTTTGAATCTCGAAGGCGATAAACTTTCTACATCACGTAATTGGGCAGTTTGGATTCATGAATACCTAAAAGATTTCCCCGGAAAACAGGATGTATTGCGTTATGCAATTTGCACAACCCTTCCTGAACAAAAAGACAACGATTTTACCTGGAAAGATTTCCAAATCCGCAACAACAGTGAGTTGGTTGCAATATTTGGTAATTTTGTAAATCGAACCATTGTTCTAACACATAAATATTTCGAAGGTAAAGTGCCTGCATGTGGCGAATTAACTCAATTCGATAAAGATACATTGACCGAAATATCAGTAATAAAAAGAAATCTTGAAAAAAGTATTGAGAATTTTAGGTTCCGCGAAGCTATTAAAACAGCTATGGATTTAGCCCGATTAGGAAATAAATATCTTACCGATACTGAACCATGGAAGGTAATAAAAACAGACGAAGAACGAGTAAAAACCATTTTGAATGTTTCGCTACAAATAACAGCGAATCTTTCTATAATTATGGAACCTTTTATTCCTTTTACAGCAGAAAAACTGCGACGGTTTTTAAATATTGAAAAGCTAAACTGGGATCTTGCCGGAAATGATGATTTATTAAAATCAGGACATCAAATTGCAGAAGCCGAATTACTTTTTGATAAGATTGAAGACGAAGAAATTGAAAAACAAATACAAAAATTGATGGACTCAAAAGCAGTAAACGAAATAGCCAACCTGTCTGCCGACAGGCAAGACATAAAAGTTGATCCACCAAAGGAAAATATTACCTACGACGAATTTTCAAAGATGGATATTCGTGTCGGAACAATTTTGGAAGCAGAACGTGTTCCAAAAACTGACAAACTTCTTAAGTTAAAAATCGACACAGGTATCGATCAGCGTACAGTTGTTTCAGGTATAGCTGTTGACCATAAGCCCGAAGAAATTATCGGAAAACAAGTTAGTATTTTAGTAAATCTTGTGCCAAGAACAATCAAAGGCATTGAATCGAAAGGAATGATTCTGATGGCAGAAGATGCAAATGGAAAACTACGTTTTGTAATACCTGGAGAAAAAACAAGTAACGGATCGGGAATAAAATAGTTTTTAACTTTGTGTTCCTTTGAGCAGACATAGTGCACCTTTGAGGTTTATTCATTAACGAAAATTCTCAAAGGAAAACACCAAGAACCTAAAAGGTTCTTAAATGACACATATAATCTATTTGAAAAAGACTCTTATTGAATCAATCAATAACACATATTAATTTTCGAATTGAAACAAAGCAGGATTTTGAAAGCCTGTTTAACGCTCATTACAGCAATTTATGTGCTTACGCCAATAATTTTTTAAAAGATATTGATGCTGCAGAAGAAGTAGTTCAGGAAATTCTGTTTAAACTTTGGACAAACAGAGATTCAATTATTATTACTACCTCAATTCAAAGTTATCTTTTTCGCTCGGTACGAAATGCCAGCCTGAATGTAATAAAACATATTAATATTCGTGAAGATTATAAAGTTCAGCATGAATACGAAATGCAAGATTCTATTTCGTCCGAAGATGAAATGATTATAACAGAACTGGAACAAAATATCCGCGCTGCAATTGATCAACTTCCTATAGAACGAAAAAAGATTTTTATAATGAGTCGTTATGAGGGACTCAAGTATTCTGAAATTGCTGAAAAGCTTAACTTATCGGTAAGTACAGTTGAAAATCAAATGGTAAAAGCACTCAAATACCTTCGTGAAGAGTTGGTCGATTATCTCCCTTGGATTATTATCTTTTTTGGAAATTTTTTTAAAACTGGGTAGAGGAATGCTTAAACTGAATTGTCATACTAATGTAAATTGATGAATAAAGATTCTGAACATATTGACCCCAAATTACTTCTGCGTTTTTTACTTGGCGAAACAAATCCAATTGAAAAGCGAATGGTAGAAGAATGGCTTCAATTAACGGAGGCTAATCAAACGCTTTTAGATCAATATGAAGCCGTTTGGGCAGAAACAGGTAAGCTTACACCAAATCCTGTAGCTGTAGACATCAAATCGGCATGGACTAAAATGTCGGAGAGAGTTGATCTATATGAAAATAGAAGAACATCACCTAAAATAATTCCGTTTAAAACACGTATGGTTTGGATTTCGGGTATCGCGGCTTCATTGATCATATTATTTGGAATCTATCAACTGATCTTAAACCCATCATTTGATACACAAAAACAAATTCTTGCAAGTGCACAGGATGTTATAAAAGATACCTTACCTGACGGATCGCAAATTGCGCTTAATACAAATTCCCAAATTATATATCCTAAAAAATTTGCAAAAAACGAAAGACGCGTAAAACTCAATGGGGAAGCATATTTTAATGTTGAACATGATAAAGAAAAATCTTTTGTAATTGAAGCTGGAAATGCATTTATTCAGGTTTTAGGAACATCGTTTAATGTAAAAGCATACGAAAACAGCGAGCTTGAAGTAATTGTTACAGATGGACTGGTTAAAGTTTATGTTATTGATCCCGAGACCAGCGATACATCGGCTATACTTCTTAAAAAAGGAGAAAAAGGAAAGATTACAGCAAAAGAAAATAAGCCTGTTTATGTTGCTGAGCAAATACCTGATGCCATATTCTGGATGAATTATACCTTAATATTTAATGATACTGATTTGAAGAACGTTTTTAGCCTATTAAAAAGTTATTATTATATCGAAATTGAAGTAAGCGACCAACGAATATATGATTGCCGTTTAACAACAACATTTACAAATAACTCTATTGAAGAAATTATCGAAGTGATTACTGCCACATTTGAGTTTGAATACAAAAAAGAAAATAAAACTTATACAATTACAGGAAATGGCTGCGCCGAAAAAAATACTACTTATTAAAATAGCGATCGTACTGTTAGCTTTGCTGTTTTCTAGCAAGCTTGCAATATCACAGACCAATTACCTGTATAAAAGAATTTCCGTTTCCTTTACCAATATTCCGTTGGAAAAAGCGCTAAAGCAATTATCAGAAGAAGGAGGATTTACTTTTTCGTTTAACTCGAAAAATTTTAATTTACAGGAATTGGTATCGCTAAATGTTCAAAATAAAACAGTTGCCAAATCTCTTGACCTGCTTTTTGATAATACTGTTAGATATAAAGTTATAGGAAGCCATGTTGTATTAATGAAAAAAAATCTAACCAACTTATCTTCTTCAGAAAAAAATGAAAGTGAATACCTTTTAACCGGATATATTATTAATTCGAAAACGGGTAAAAAAATCAGAGAAGCAACCATTTATGAAATTAATGGACGAATCGTTTCTTTATCTGATTCTGCAGGATTTTACTCACTAACCATTCCTTCAGATATCAACATTCAAGGATTAAGTTATAGCAAACATGGTTTTATGGATACAGTAATAATGGTTGAAAATGTACAGAAAAGGAATTTAGACATTTATCTTAGTCCGGATGACTCTTATCTCGAGAAAATAGAAGCTAAAACTGTAAATTTAAAGTTAGCTGATTTTCATAACCGTCAGGTGGTTACCATTTTAGTACCTGAAGAAACCAAAATTATTTCTGAAAATCTTATAATTCACGATAATAGAAAATTTCAGATATCATTAATTCCATACATTGGAACCAATGGAAAAATGAGCGGGTCGGTTGATAATACATTCTCGTTTAATTTTCTTGCCGGATATTCAGGAGGAGTAAATGGATTTGAATTGGGAGGAATAAATATTGTAAGAAGAAATGTAAATGGATCTCAAATAAGCACCTTTGCAAACATTGTTGGTGGCAATACCCGATATTTTCAATTAGCCGGATTATTTAATAAGAATACAGGATCGGTTAAAGGAACTCAAATTGCCGGTTTTAGCAATGTTGTTCTTGACACCTTAAAAGGTGTTCAGTTAGCTGGGTTTAACAACACCCTGCATGGGTATATGGATGGAATCCAGATTTCAGGATTTAACAATGTAACTACAAAGAACGTTGATGGAATTCAACTTACTGGTGGAGTAAATATTGCATTACAAGATGTAAAACTTATGCAGATTGGTGGATTTGTAAATTATTGTAATAATGTAGATGGAGGACAATTAGCCGGTTATGTAAATGTTGCCAGGGGAGATGTTAACTGGGGACAAATAAGTGGATATGCTAATTATGGGAGAACAGTTAAAGGATTTCAGATTACCGGATTTGTCAATGTTTCTGCAAACGAAGTTACCGGTGGTCAGTTAGCCGGATTTGTAAATTATGGTGTTACAAGTGGTAAATTTCAAATTTCGGGATTTTCAAATATTGCAAAAGACGAGAACAAGGGAATACAATTATCGAGTATCCTAAACTATTCCAAAAAAGTAAATGGATATCAAATTGCTCTTGTCAATGTTTCTGATACCATAGAAAGCGGATTGCCCATTGGTATGTTTTCTTTTGTAAAAAACGGTTTTCATCGTATTGAACTTTCTGCAAATGAAGTATACTATACAAATATTGCCTACAAAATGGGTGTTAAAAAATTATATAATACTGTTCGCTTGGGATATAATTTTTCGAGTAATGTTTCAGCTGGCTATGGTATAGGAACACAATTTAGGTTAAGCAGTAAATTCAATCTGAATCTTGATTTATCTTCCGACATTCTGTTAGAATCAAATTCATTAGCTTATATCGGCAATTTAAGTAAACTGGCAACTACAATTGATTACAATTTGACTAAACATTTCTCCATATTTATAGGGCCTTCTTATAATGTATCCAATATTTCAATAGTTCCCAGTTCGAATACCTATGAAAGCACTGCTCCCTATTCATTTTACAACGAAACTGTATCTGATACCCAGATTAAAATGTGGGTTGGTGGAATTATTGGACTTTCGTTTACATTGTAATTAAATTCTTCAATTTTATACGATGATATTGTATTAAAAACACATAGAATCGTTCTTGGACTTTCTATCATGTTAATTTAAATTAACTCTTTTCCGTGTCCTTTAGACCATGAAAGTGTTTCTTTTATTCTATTTTTAAAAATCTTTTTTTATTTTTTGTGATTTAGCGTCTGACTTTCTGGTACTTACAGAATACTAAAAAATTATTTTCATTTTTTCTATATCCGGATAGAGGTAACTCTATTTCGACTTGTCATCCTTTTGAATGAATCAAAAAAGAAAATTAAAAATGAATAATAATAATCAATTAAAAAATCAGAAAAACATGAAAACAGTTAAAGTTTTAATTACAGGGATTCTTTTGTTCGCAATAAGTTTAAGTGTAAAAGCACAGGAAGAAAAAAAAGAATCAGAAGTACGTCCATTTCAGATAACGTTTGTAACTCCACTTGGAACAAACGGATTGAATGCATGGAATATAACCAATAAATTCTCAATTAACTTATATGCCGGTTATAACGGAGGATTAGACGGTGTTGAGCTTTCGGGATTTGGGAGCATGTTGAAAAACAATATGAAGGGGGCTCAAATATCAGGGTTTGGAAACATAATCATGGGAACAGGAAAAGGAGTCCAGGTATCAGGTTACTTTAATTATACGAAAGGATATTTTTCAGGAGTTCAAGTATCGGGGTTTTCAAATATTATTATAAATGATGCAAAAGCCTGGCAAATATCGGGGTTTGGAAATGTGACAACTAAAAAGTTGGATGGTGCACAAATTGCAAGTTTTGCAAATTATTCGAATGGAATTACAATTGGCCAGGCCAGTGGATTTGCTAGTATTAACAAAGGCGATTTATCGGGAGTTCAGGTTTCCGGATTTGCAAATGTCAATACAGGATTGGTACAAGGTGTTCAAATTGCCGGATTTGCGAATATCACCAAAAAACTTAATGGGGTACAAATTGGAGTGTTCAATTATGTTGACTCATTAGAAAAAGGTATTCCAATTGGATTTTTAACAATTGTAAAAAACGGTTATCGTGCTATTGAAATCAGTGGAAACGAAACAATGTATGGAAATGTAAGTTTTAAAACAGGTACCAAACAATTCTACAATATATTTTCCGTTGGCGGAAGCTATAAAGATGACAAAATACTTTGGGGTTTGGGATACGGTATTGGAACTATGCTACCAATAAAAGAAAAATGGAATTTAGGTGTTGAACTTTTATCCTATCAAATTAACGAAAATAAATGGCATACTGAAGCTCTAAATCTTCATAACAAACTACAGTTAACAGCATCCAGAAAAGTAACTAAAAACATTGACATCTTTGGTGGTTTAAGCTGGAATGTAAATGTATCGGAAATAGAGGATTGCGATGGAAATCCATTTGAGTCATCAATATCTCCATACACTTTGTTCGATAAAACATATGGAAATGGAAACAATGTTACAATGTATCCGGGATTTAATGTCGGTGTTAGATTTTAAAAAGAAACAATTACCAATAAATATTAATCAATAAATTAAAAAACATGAAAGGTTTTAAAAGAATTTTAAAAACAAGTTTGCTCGTATTCTTTTTTATAATGAATATAGCGGCTTATAGCTCAAACGTTCAAACACAAACAATCCGTGGGCAAATAGTCGATCAGGATTCTAAAACACCATTAATCGGTGCAAATGTAATTATCTTAAATACAGATCCAATAATTGGATCAAGCACCGATGCCAATGGGTACTTCAGATTAGAACAGGTTCATGTCGGACGTATAAATCTCAAGGTAACCTGTATGGGTTATGAGGACAAAACAGTACCCAATATTTTAGTTGGATCAGGAAAAGAAATTGTTTTAGAAATTGAATTATCAGAATCGTTAATTCAATTGGAAGATGTTGTTGTAACAGCCAATGGCCATAAAGCGGAAGCATTAAACGAGATGGCTGTAGTAAGTGCAAAAGCATTTACTGTTGAAGAAACCCAACGATATGCAGGTTCGCTTAGCGATCCTGCCCGTATGGTTTCTGGATATGCGGGTGTTACTGGCGATGCCCAGGGAAATAATGATATTGTCGTAAGAGGAAATTCTTCGAAGGGTATTTTATGGAAACTCGATGGCATGGATATCCCGAATCCCAATCATTTTTCTGACGAAGGTGCTACCGGTGGCCCAATAAACGCCTTAAACAGTGCAATGCTAAATAACTCTGATTTTTTCTCGGGAGCCTTTGCCCCTGAATACGGAAATGCATATTCAGGTGTTTTCGACATGAAACTTCGAAACGGGAATAACGAAAAACGAGAGTATTCTGCTTCTATAGGAATTTTGGGTACCGATGTAACATTAGAAGGTCCGTTTAGCAAGAATTATTTGGGTTCATATCTTATCAACTATCGATATTCTTCACTTGACATTCTTGATAAATTAAACCTTGTACATTATTACGGAGTACCTAAATACCAAGATGCTTCATTTAAATTTAATTTGCCCACCAAAAAACTGGGAACATTTCAGCTAATCGGATTTGGAGGGTTAAGCAATATTTATCAGGAAGATTTTGCTGAAGAAAATGAAGATTCTTTAACCCGAACAGCAGATTTCGGTGCCCATGTTGCATTTGCTGCAATCAAACATATTTATCCAATTAACGATAGAACATTTATCACAAGTTATGTTTCGACATCTAGTACTGAAAACAGCACCGATTATAAAAAATATGACGATATTGGTAGCTGGTATACTGCATATTACGATCTGTTTAAAAATACTTCTATTCGTATTTCAACAAGCATGAATACTAAAATAAATGCCAAACATCGTCTTAAAATGGGAATAACTTATTCCGATTTAGGATATAACATGTTTGCAAAACAAGATGTATTAAATACGGGGTCATACACAACAGAAGTTGATACTGATGGAAGAGCCGGATTAGTTCAAGGATATCTTAACTGGAAATACCGAATTGCGGATGAATTAACTTTAGTTTCAGGATTACATTACATTCAGTTTTTGCTAAATAACAGCAATTCTATTGAACCAAGATTTGGTGTTGATTGGAATTTTGCACCAAAGCAATCGTTATGTCTAGGATTTGGTATTCATAGTAAAGTTGAAAGTATAGCTACTTATTTTGCAACTGTTGATAATGGCGATGGCACTTATACTACTCCAAATAAGGACCTTGAACTCTCTAAATCGGCTCATTATGTATTAGGTTACAGTAACCAGATTAGTAAAAACGTAAATTTGAAAGTAGAAGCTTATTATCAGCAACTATTTAACCTTGCTGTTGAAAATGATATAAATAGCACCTTTGTATTAAATAATATTCGTTCGGGTTATACAAATAAAGAGCTTATAAACAAAGGGAAAGGATATAATTATGGAGTTGAATTAACTCTCGAAAGATTCTACTCGAACAATTATTATTTTCTAATTACATCATCGCTATATGAATCAAAATTAACAGCATTGGATGGTATTAGCAGAAATTCACGATTTAACGGAAATTATGCGGGTAATATTTTAATAGGAAAAGAATTCAGGATTGGCAATCCATCAAAAAACAGAACTATTGGTTTAAATACAAAATTTACCTTAATTGGGGGACAACGTTATACTCCTATTGATTTAGCTGCGTCAATTATCGAAGGATCTGGTGTTGAATCTGAGAATCAATATTATGCTAAAAAAGCTGACGACGTTTTTTCAATGAATATGGGTATTACTTATCGAAGAAACCGAAAGAAAACGACACACGAATTTAAAATTGATATCCAGAATGTAACTAATAATAAAGCTATGGTTTATGAGTATTATGATGATATGAGTAAAAATATCGAAAAGGCATATCAGCTCGCATTATTACCGAACATAAGCTATACGATACAATTTTAAAAATTTCTCGATATTTCTTATTAACCTGGTTAACTTTCCATCGTCCGCCGGTTGGCGGACATGGAAACGTTAATAAGAATAAAACTATTCAATAATAAAATCTTTTATCTTTTCTTCTTGCTTTTCAGAGTATAAAGAATGAACAAACTTAAAGTTTTCAACATTATCAAAGTAACCAAGAACTTCTTCCCTCTTTAATTTGGTTGGTTTCTGCGATATTAATTCAAAATACGACATCCAGGGATATTCTAATATGCTTTCAGTAAATCCATGTTTTACTGGATTATTATGTATATATACGATTAAGTTTACAAACTGTCTTTCGTTATTTACCAATTTACGTTCAAAGTTTTTCTCGAACAAAGAACTTATCCTGTCGTGTCTATTATTAAACCATCTGGCATAAGCATTAAATAAATGTTTAAATTGATTTGTTGGAGTAGGTTTCTGTTTGAATCTCTTATCTTGAATTTTAGGAAAGTATGTTTTCCATTTAACAGAAGCGTCTTCAGATTTATGATTTTCGGAATTTAAAAACCCTATTTCTTTTTCTTCCTTAATTCGTACAAGAAGATGAAAATGATTTTTCATTAAACACCACGCAAATGTATCGGCTATAGGATTTATATAAATTTCATAAATTTCAAGAAAATGATGATAGTCTTCATTATTAATAAAAATATTATCATAATTATTTCCACGATTGTAAATGTGATAATACTTTCCGTATTCAATAGGGACTTTCATAAAAATAATTAATTAGAATTCCTTTTCATCGTGACGATAGCCTCATAGTTTTTTTCTCCCTCTCTCTAATTGACGTTTCCATGTCCATGTCCTTCGGACGAT
>MENE01000058.1 GCA_001769005.1 Bacteroidetes bacterium GWA2_31_9b
ACAAATACCGTCGGTAGCCATTGCAGGAACCTGAAAAGTTAACGATTTGCCACCACCTGTTGGCATAAGTGCAAGCGTATCTCTTCCCGACATTACCGATTGTATAATGTCTTCCTGTAGGGGCCTGAACTTTGAATACCCCCAATATTTTACCAATATTTGTTCGTATTGGTTCATTTTAGCAATTTATGTATTTTTGTAAAGGGTTAAAAATCGTTAAAAATTTCGAATCTTTTGATATAATCAAAATTTTAGCCAAATAATTTAGTATTTTTTTGTATTTTGGCACAATTTTAAAATTACACAAAAACCTGATAAAAATGTCGTTTTTAAAAGAAAAAGTTACAATTGATGGGCTTACATTCGACGATGTATTGTTAATCCCTCAATATTCAGAAGTACTACCAAGAAATGTTGATGTTTCAACACATTTTACTAGAAACATAAAACTAAATATTCCAATTGTATCAGCGGCAATGGATACTGTTACCGAAGCAGCATTGGCTATTGCCATTGCCCGCGAAGGAGGAATAGGTGTTATTCACAAGAACATGTCTATTGATGAACAAGCACGACAGGTAAAAATTGTGAAAAGAGCTGAAAATGGGATGATATATGATCCAATTACCATTTTAAAAGATGGTACTGTTGGTGATGCTCTTGGACTTATGAAAGAATATAAAATTGGTGGTATTCCTGTAGTAGATGTTAATAAAACTCTTATTGGTATTGTTACAAATCGAGATCTTCGTTTTGAAAATGTGATGAACAAGAGAATTTCGGAGATAATGACAAAAGATAATATCATTACCACACATCAATCTACTGATCTTGAAAAGGCAGCCGACATACTTAAACGACATAAAATTGAAAAACTACCTGTAGTTGATGAGAACAACAAACTTATAGGACTTCTTACATACAAGGATATTACAAAAATTAAAGATAACCCTAAAGCTTGCAAAGATTTAAAAGGACGCTTACGTGTTGCTGCAGGTGTTGGTGTTACACATGATACGATGGAAAGAGTTACTGCACTTGTAAAAGCTGGTGTAGATGCAATAGTTATTGATACTGCTCATGGACACTCTAAAGGTGTTATTGAGATGCTTAAAACCGTAAAGAAAAATTTTCCAGAGCTTGACGTAGTTGTTGGAAATATTGGTACAGCCGAAGCAGCAAAAGCACTTGTAAAAGCAGGAGCAGATGCTGTAAAAGTTGGCATTGGTCCGGGATCAATTTGTACAACTCGAATAATTGCAGGGGTTGGATTACCTCAGTTATCAGCAATATACGAAGCTGCAAACGCAATAAAAGGATCAGGTGTTCCGGTTATTGGCGATGGTGGTTTGCGATACTCAGGTGATATTGTTAAAGCTATTGCTGCCGGTGCAAATACAGTTATGGCCGGTTCATTGTTTGCAGGTGTTGAAGAATCACCAGGCGAAACAATAATTTATAACGGTCGAAAATTTAAATCGTACCGCGGAATGGGTTCGATTGAAGCTATGCAACAAGGGTCTAAAGATCGCTATTTTCAGGATGTTGAAGAAGATATCAATAAATTAGTTCCTGAAGGCATTTCTGCTCGTGTTCCATTTAAAGGAAATCTTGCCGAAGTGGTTTACCAGTTAGTTGGTGGTTTGCGCGCAGGAATGGGATATTGCGGAGCTGCCGATATTGAATCACTAATGAATGCAAAGTTTGTTAAGATTACTGCTGCTGGTGTTAACGAAAGTCACCCACATGATGTAACTATAACGAGCGAATCACCAAATTATAGTCGTCAGTCATAGTTAATGTATTTAATTTGATTTTTAAAATATATAGAATGAAACGAATAGCTTACTTTTTAGTCTTTTTTCTTATTACTTGCTCTCATGTTAATGCACAGAATAATAACAACGATATTTTACTTACAATTGATAATTATAAAATCACCAAAGACGAATTTGTAAGAATATACGATAAAAACAAAACAAATATCACTACAGGAGAAATAACTCCAGTTAATGAATATCTTGATTTGTTTATCAATTTTAAGTTAAAGGTAATTGAAGGAGAAAAACTTGGGTTGGATACATTTGCCGTTTTTAAGGATGAATTGAATGGCTATCGCAACCAATTAGCACGCCCTTACTTAACCGATATTGAAACAACCGAACTGCTTGTAAAAGAAGCTTACGCCCGTTTAAAAAACGAAGTACGCGCAAGTCATATTTTGATTAGTGTAAAACCAGATGCTAGTCCTGAAGATACAGCTTATGCTTATGAGAAAGCAATGGCAATTAGAAACAGAATTTTAATGGATGAAGATTTTGATAATGTAGCAAAAGGAAGTTCTGATGATCCATCGGTAAAATACAATGCAGGTGATTTAGGCTTTTTTACTGCGTTTCAAATGGTTTATCCTTTCGAAACTGCTGCATACGAATTAAAAAAAGGTGAAATATCAATGCCCGTTCGTACTCGTTTTGGTTATCATATAATTAAAAAAACAGACCTAAGACCAGCAAAAGGAGAAGTAAAAGTTGCACATATCATGTTGCTTACACCTGCAGGTACTATTCCTGCTGACGAACAGAAAAAGAAAGCTGCGATAAATGACCTGTACCACAGATTAAAGAAAGGTGAAGATTTTGCAACTTTAGCACGTGAGTTTTCTGAAGATAAAGGATCGGCAAAAAATGGAGGAGAACTGCCCTGGTTTAATGCCGGAAGAATGGTTCCTGAATTCGAACAGGCAGCTTTTGCATTAAAAACAAATGGAGAACTATCGCAACCTGTTAGAACAAGCTTCGGCTGGCACATTATTAAACGAATCGATAGAAAAGAAATTGGTACTTTTTCCGAAATGGAGCCTGAAATAAAATACAAAGTTGGTAAAGACGAACGTATATTAACTTCTCGTGCAGCATTAATAAATAAGTTGAAAAAAGAATATAACTACAAAATCAAAGAATCAAACATGCCTTTTTATATTAGCGAAAACGATCATAAAACTTATATAAACCAGAAATATCTGGACGCAAATTCAAAATTAAACGACACATTGTTTGCATTTTTTAAACAAGTAGTTAAAGAGAAAGATTTTTTAGCCTACATTAAAAATACCCACGATCAGGCAAATTTGACTCCTGAAATTTTTAAATCAGCTTTTAACGAGTTTGTTGATAGTAAAATACTTGAAACAGAAAACACACAGTTGGAAAATAAATATCCTGAATTTAAAAACCTTATGAATGAATACCACGACGGGATGTTACTTTTTGAATTAACTGATAAAATGGTATGGTCAAAAGCAGTGAATGATTCTGTAGGACTTCATGCATATTATGAAAATAATAAAAAGAATTATATGCAGGATGAAAAGTTCGATGGTTCAATCTATTATTGTTCAGATGAAAAAGTGGTAAAAAAAGTATCGAAAATTATTCAAAAAAGTACTTTTGGAACTAAAATTACCAATGACGATCTTTTAAAACAGTTTAATACTGCCGATAAGAATTTACTTAGAATTGAATCGGGCATATTTTTTAAAGGCAATAATGAATTTGTTGATACTAAAATATGGAAAGAGAATAAATCACCTGAAAATGGAAATCTTGTATTAATTAAAGGAGAAAAAATTAAAAAAAGTTACAAACCTTTCGATGAAATTAAAGGTCAAGTTGTTTCTGATTATCAAAATTCAATCGAAAAAGAATGGATAGAAAGTTTACATTCCAAATACAATATAATAGTTAATAATCAAGTTCTTTCAACAATAAAATAAACATAAATTTCAGGCATGAAAATTTATTCAATAATTGTACTTATTTCTGTTGTATTGTTCAGTGGATGTTTATCGAAAAACAATGATGAAAACGATAAAGCATTAGCCAAAGTTTACGATAAGTATTTATATTACAGTGATATTGAAGAGATTTTTCCTGCAAAGATATCAAAAGAAGATAGCATTCAAATTGCTCGAAATTTTATAAACAGTTGGGTTAAAAAGCAACTTTTACTTCGTAAAGCTGAAATAAATTTATCCGATGAAAATAGAGATATCGAAAAACAAATTGAAGATTACCGATCTTCGTTACTAATATTCAGGTACAGGCAAGAATTAATAAAGCAAAAACTGGATACCAATGTTACTGAAGCAGAGATAGAAAAATACTACAATGAATTTTCAGGAAATTTTATTTTAAATCAAAGTATAATTAAAACAATTTATATAAAGGTTTCAAAAAATGCACCCGATATACCAAATGTTCGCCAATGGTGCCGATCCGACAATCCTGATGATATTGTAAAACTTGATGCATATTGCTATCAATATGCAAGTAAATACAACAATTTTAATAATCAATGGATTCCTTTTGTAAATCTTTTCAATGAAATTCCTATTCAAATTACAGATGAAGAAAGAATACTCAATAATCAGTCATTTATTGAAGCTAGTGACTCACTTTTTTATTACTATGTAAAGATCACCGATTATCGATTAAGAAGTACTATACAACCTTTAGACTATGCCAGCTTAAAAATTAAGAGCATCATATTAAATAAGCGCAAGTTTACTTATTTTGATGAGCTTGAAAATAACATATATAACGATGCTCTCGATAGAAATGAATTTATAATTTATTAAACATAAAAAAAATGATAATATCAAAATTTAAAAGTGTTTTAACACTTGTTTTCATGTTTGTAACAATTCACATTGTTTTGGGTCAGGATAGGCTAATGCTAGATCAGGTAATTGCAATTGTTGGTGATAAGATTGTAATGCAGTCCGATATCGAAAATCAAAAACTTCAATTAATAGCACAAGGATATAAAATTGATGATATAAGATGTCAGGTACTTGAAGAACTTTTATCACAAAAATTGTTGCTTACACAAGCAGAATTGGATAGTTTAACTGTTGGATACAATCGCGTTGAATCGGAACTGGATAGAAGAATAAACTATTTTATTCGTCAAATTGGATCAGAAAAAAAACTCGAAGATTATTATAACAAATCAATACTTGAAATAAAAGAAGATTTCAGGCCATTAATTAGTGAACAGTTGCTAACACAAATGATGCAAAGTACTATTGTCGAAAATGTTAGCATTTCGCCAAAAGAAGTAACAAAATATTTTAAGGAATTACATACCGACAGTATTCCGATGTTAAATGCAGAATATGAAATACAACAAATTGTAATTCGTCCATCGGCAAACGAAGAAGCAAAGGCTGAAGCCAGAGAAAAACTTTTAAGCCTGCGACAACGAATAATTGATGGAGAACGATTTTCTACTTTAGCTGTTTTATATTCTGAAGATCCTGGCTCAGCTCGAAAAGGCGGAGAACTAGGATTCAGAACACAAGATGAACTTGATTCTGAATTTGCTAAAGCAGCTTTTAGTCTTAAAGGTGATGGTGTTTCGCGAATTGTTGAATCATCTTTTGGATTTCATATTATTCAGCTTATTGCAAAAGAAGGAAGTCAGGTAAACGTACGTCATATTTTAATTAAACCTCGAATAGATATCAACGAAAAAGCAAAAGCTACTGAAAAACTGGATAGTGTTGCAAACTTACTTCGTTCAGATAATATTACTTTCAAAATTGCTGCATATAAGTATTCTGACGACGAGAAGTCAAAACTTAACGAAGGGATTATGGTTAATGAAAGAAATTCATCAACAAAATTTGAATTAGACGAATTGCCTCAGGAAATGTTTACTGTAGTTCAAAATAGTAAAATTGGTGAAATATCAGAACCATTTGAATCTACCGACGATCAGGGTGATATCGTGTACAAAGTTATTCGTGTAAAACAAAAAATCGATTCTCATAAAGCAAATCTAAAAGATGATTATGAAAAAATAGAACAGATTGCTTTAATGGATAAACAGCAAAAAATAGTTGAAGAATGGCTCACTGAGCACAAAAAGAAAACATACATTCATATCGACAATTCATTTAAAGATTGTGAGTTTTTGAAAAATGGATGGATAAAATAGTTTTTTGCACAAAATCAAAAAACCATTCGATGTTTCGAAAATTTAGTATCATACTCATTGTTTTTGGATTAATAAGTTCTGCTCATCTTTTTGCACAAAAAAAAGAAGAAGTTAAGATTATTAATTCAAATTCATTGGAGTACAGTAAAAAAATTGGTGAAGGAATCCGACGACTAATTGGGAATGTAATATTGCAGCACAATAAAGCTACAATGTATTGCGATAGTGCATATTTATATAGCAGTGAAAATACTTTTTATGCATTTAGCAATGTTCATGTAAATAGAGGCGACACACTGCATATGTATGGCGATTTTATGCGATACAATGGAAATAATAGTAATGGAGAGATTCGACGAAATGTTGTACTCAAAGACAAAGAAACAATACTTACTACAGACTCCCTTAATTTTAATAATATTACCGATGTTGCCTGGTATTTTAACGGAGGTAAAATAGTTAACAACGACAAAACACTTACAAGTGTTATAGGATATTATTATTCAAGACAAAGCTTATTCATTTATAAAGATAGTGTTGTTGTTTTATCGCCTGATTATACTATTTTAACTGATACATTAGAATACAATACAAAAACTGAAACTGCATATTTTGTAGGACCAACAAATATTTACAACGACGAAAACCACTTGTATGCCGAAAATGGATGGTATAAAACGAAAGAGAAAAAATTTCAGTTTAACGAAAATGCAATATTTCAGAATAAAGAAAAAATCTTAAAAGGTGACAGTCTGTATTACGACGATGCAAATGGAATTGGTATAGCCATACGTAATATTGACATGATTGATACCACAGAAAATATCCATATTAAAGGTAATTATGCGTATTATAAAAAAGAACCCGAATATTTCCTTGTTACCGATAGCGCACTAATGATTCAAATAACAGACAAAACCGATTCGCTTTTTCTTCATGCTGACACATTAAAATCGAATTTTGACTCATCGGGAACATTTAGGGTTCTTAAAGCATATCATAAAGTTAAAATATACAGAGATGATTTTCAGGGTAAGTGCGATTCAATGGCTCAATCGTTTGCCGACTCTGTTATTCGAATGTATAAAGATCCTGTTATTTGGTCTGAAGGAAGTCAGCTAACAGCAAATTTTATCGAGATTCATACAAAAAACCGTAAAATGGATCATTTCAAGCTTATTGATCTTGGATT
>MENE01000059.1 GCA_001769005.1 Bacteroidetes bacterium GWA2_31_9b
TAAAAACTTGGTCTGAAAAAAAAGATTTCTATATTTGTCATTCTTAAAATTTGAAAAACTAATATTAACTAAAAATAATCAATTATGCTAAAAGGACACCCGAAAGGATTGCTGGTAGCTTTTTTCTCAAACATGGGAGAACGGTTTGGTTTTTATACTATGATGGCGATTCTGGTTTTATTTTTACAAGCAAAATATGGACTATCAGAACAAGTAGCCGGTGGTTACTATAGCTGGTTTTATTTTGGTATTTATGCACTTGCTCTAATTGGAGGTATACTTGCAGATAGTACAAGAAAATACAAAACAGTTATTTTATTTGGTATTATCATCATGTTTTTAGGTTACCTTTTAATGGCCTATCCAACAGCTGCAGATGGGAAATTCCTATGGTTAAGTTTATCCGGATTATTTATAATTGCTTTAGGTAATGGTTTATTTAAAGGAAACTTACAGGCTGTAGTAGGTCAGTTATATGATGATCCTAAGTATTCAAGTGTTCGTGATTCTGCATTTATGATTTTTTATATGGGAATAAATGTAGGTGCATTTTTTGCTCCATTTGTTGCAACAGGAGTTCGTAACTGGTTTTTAGGAACACAAGGTTTTCAACATGATGGAAGCTTACCTGCAATGTGTCATGCTTATATGAAAGGATCGTTAGAAGACTCATCTGTTTTTCAAGCACTTGCCGACAAAGTAACAGGAACACAGGTAGCAGATTTAAGCGTATTTGCTCAACAATATATTGATGCTTTTGCTAAAGGATATAATTATGCATTCGGTATTGCTGCTGGTGCAATGATTCTTTCATTGCTTGTTTATATAATATTTAACAAACATCTTCCAAAAGCAGAGAAAATTGAAAAATCAGATGTAAAATCAGAAAATGGGAATTCAAAAGCAAATTCAACTACCAGTCCGGTTGCACTTTTATTAGCTGCAGGATTATTAATAACTACTTCGGTAATATTTTATTTTATTTTTAACGATTTAGCTTTAGGTGCTGCTGTTGGTTTGTTTGTTGGTTTTATCGCATGGATTTTCCAGATTTCAACAAAAGAAGAACGACCACGAGTAACTTCACTAATATTGGTATTTTTTGTTGTAATATTTTTCTGGATGTCGTTCCACCAAAACGGATTAACATTAACATTCTTTGCACGTGACTACACAGTTAAAACTGTTGCAGCCTTTACAAACGTATTCTTTAATCTTGAATCAATACTTGCATTTATTGGAACAATAGCCGGATTCTTCTTAATCCTTTCGAGAAAGAAAATGACAGAGAAACTAATTGGTGCTGCAATGTTTCTTGGATTAGGTGCATTAACTTATTATTTTATATCAACCTATTCAGCGCAAAATGCAATAGCTCCTGAAGTATTCCAATCATTTAATCCATTGTTTATTGTTGCACTTACTTTTCCTGTAATGGGAGCATTTGCATGGATGAAAAGTAAAAACTTTGAACCATCAACTCCTAAAAAAATTGGTATAGGTATGATTATCGCTGCAGTAGGATTTATGGTAATCCTTGTTGCTTCATTAGACGTTGTTTCTCCTCACGAATTGCAATTTGTTGATGCTGACGGTATTACAAAATTCAATCCGGTACCTGATTCATCAAGAGTTGTACCATATTGGTTAATAAGCAGTTATTTAATTTTAACAATTGCTGAACTTTTCTTGAGTCCAATGGGATTATCATTTGTGTCAAAAGTTGCTCCTCCACGATTCCAGGGCTTAATGCAAGGTGGTTGGTTATTAGCAACAGCAGTTGGAAACAAATTCTTATTTATTGGAAGTAATTTCTGGGGAAAATTAGATTTATGGCAACTATGGGCAATATTCATTACATGTTGTTTGTTATCTGCTATATTCATTTTCTCAATAATGAAACGATTAGAGAAAGCTACAAGCTAAATCTAATACCAAATATTTTAAATCCCGTAGTAAATCACTACGGGATTTTTTATTTTTTTAATTTTTGCAAACGTTTGAAATAACACTTTGCTCATTTTTTTTCATTTGTAATTAATTGCTTACTAATAACATACAAAATCGTATTGTATTTTTTATTATCTTTGATATAAGTTAAATTAGAATCCTTTTAATTAATCCACATATTATGAAACAGCCATTATTTGGTAAACACAAACAAAAATGAAAATAAAGGTATATGGTATAAAGGTATAAGGATTAAGAATTTGAATACACCCCATATACCCTTATAATTTATACCCTATACCCAATTTTAATGTTTAACTTATAAAATTATTTACAGATGAAAAGAGAAAAAAAAGCACTCAGTTTTTGGCAAATATGGAACATGAGTTTTGGCTTTTTTGGAATTCAATTTGGTTTTGCGTTGCAAAATGCCAATGTAAGCAGGATATTTCAAACATTAGATGCTGATGTAAGTAAAATTGCCCTATACTGGCTTGCAGCTCCTGTAACCGGATTAATTGTTCAACCCATAATAGGGCATTTAAGCGACAATACCTGGACACGGCTAGGACGTCGACGACCATATTTTTTGCTGGGTGCTTTATTAGCATCTATAGCATTACTCATTATGCCAAACTCCCCTACTTTATGGATTGCTGTTGGGATGTTATGGATAATGGATGCTTCGATCAATATTTCAATGGAACCATTCAGGGCATTTGTTGGTGATATGCTACCTTCAAAACAAAGAACTCTAGGATTTAGCATGCAAAGCTTCTTTATTGGAACAGGTGCTATTATTGCATCGTTCTTACCCTATGTATTTACTAAATGGCTTAATATTGCAAATACTGCTCCCGAAGGTGAAATACCTTTATCCGTAAGATTATCATTTTACATTGGGGGTGCAGTTTTTCTTCTTTCTGTTCTTTGGACTGTTTTTTCTACAAAGGAATATACTCCTGAAGAACTATCGGAGTTTCAAGATAAGGAAATTCTAAAAGAGCAAGAAGCAGAACAAGAAATAAATATTAAAAATTCAAAGGGTGATTTTAAAATTGGAAGCATCTTTTTAATTGCAGGATTAGCAATTTCTTTGATTCTAATGTATGTAAAAGTTGATAAGGAAGTATTTATTTTCTCTTTGGGTTTGTCATTATTTGGTTTATTAGAGATAATTAGTGGGTGGTTAAAAAGTTCAGGTAAAAGCAAGAATGGTTTTGTTGCCGTAATTTCAGATTTTAATACCATGCCATCAACCATGAAACAACTCGCAATAGTTCAGTTTTTTTCGTGGTTTGCACTTTTTGCCATGTGGATTTATACTACTGCCGGAGTAACAAGTCACGTTTACGGTACATCAGATACAACATCAGCAATTTATAACGATGGTGCAAACTGGGTAGGAATTTGTTTTGGTATTTACAATGGCTTTGCTGCAATATTCGCATTCTGGCTCATTTATTTTGCAAAAATAACTAATCGAAAAATTACTCATTCAGTATCTCTTATTATAGGAGGATTAAGCTTAGCATCAATTTACCTAATTACAAATCCAACTTTATTATTAATTCCATTTGTGGGAATAGGATTAGCATGGGCTAGTATTCTTGCAATGCCTTATGCAATGCTTACTGGTTCATTACCAGCTCATAAAATGGGTGTTTATATGGGTATTTTCAACTTTTTTATTGTAATTCCACAAATTTTAGCTGCTAGCATCCTTGGATTCATAATTAAATCAGTATTTAAAAATGAACCTATTTATGCATTAATTATTGGTGGGATATCGATGATTATAGCTGGCATTTTAGTTGTTTTTGTTAAAGACAAAGATTAACAACATGAAAAAAATTGAAGCTGTAATTTTTGATCTCGATGGTGTTATTGTTGATACAGCAATTTTCCATTATCAGGCATGGAAAAGACTTGCAAATGAAATGGGATTTGATCTTACTCCCGAACAAAATGAACATTTGAAAGGAGTAAGTAGGTTTGAATCGCTTGAAATAGTTTTAGAAATTGGCAAAATAAACCATTTGAGTGAAAAAGAAAAGGAAGAAATTGCTACTAAGAAGAATGAATGGTACAGAGAAAATATTTTAAAAATGACAACAGATGATATTCTTCCAGGAGTTCATTTATTTCTTGAAAAACTAAAATCTGCAAACTACAAAATTGCAATTGGTTCATCAAGCAAAAATGCAAGCACTATACTTGAACGCATTGGATATAGCACCTATTTTGATGCTGTAGTTGATGGAACAAAAATAAATTATTCAAAACCCAATCCTGAGGTTTTCATTAAAGCAGCTAGCGAATTAGAAGCAAATCCAAAGAACTGCATTGTATTTGAAGATGCAGCCGCTGGTATTGAAGCTGCTATTAACGCCGGAATGAAATCGATCGGCGTGGGTAAACCAGATATTCTTTATAAAGCAAATATTGTAATTCCTGATTTAAAAAACCTGGATATTGCAATTTTTGATAAACTAATTGAACATTAATTTAAATATCTTTTCAGATGAATACCTATTTAAAAAACGACGAATGGTGTATTATTGAGGAAGGTTTCAATCCAAAAAATCAGCGTTCATCAGAAAGTATTTTTTCGTTAGGGAATGGCAAGATTGGACAACGAGCTAATTTTGAAGAAAAATATAGTGGAGATTCATTAAAAGGAAACTATATAGCCGGTATTTATTATCCTGATAAAACAAAAGTTGGTTGGTGGAAAAATGGATATCCAGAGTATTTTGCTAAAGTGTTAAATGCTCCAAACTGGATTGGAATTGATATTCGTATTGGTGATGATTTACTTGATCTGGCTAAAGTAAAAACAGAAGATTTCAGACGTATCTTAAATATGCGCGAAGGTGTTTTGGAGCGCTCATTTATTGCTGAATTTGAAAACGGGAACAGAATACAGGTTTTTACAAAACGATTTTTAAGCCTAACCGAAACCGAACTTGGTTGTATTAAATACGATGTAAAAAGTTTAAATTTTAATAATAAAATTACTTTAACTCCGTATATTGATGCTGATGTAATTAATGAGGATTCAAATTACAACGAAAAATTTTGGGAAGAGCTATCAATAAAAAGCGAACCGGGAGAAGCTTATATTGCTACAAAAACAAAAAAGCTTGATTTCCATGTTTGCACTGCAATGAAATACAGGGTCGATAAAAATGGGACAGTTATCAGTAATTCATCTATAGAAGAAAAAAAGAAAAAATATTTAAGTCAGAGTATTTCTATAAACTGCAAAAAGAATGATGTAATAACCATTTATAAGTATGGAGCTGTAACTACATCTGAAAATCATGAAAAAGAAAAAATAATTGATGCTGCAAGTTCAATTTTAAAAAAATCATTTAAAAAGGGATTCGAAAAACTTTACGACGATCATAAAAAAGCATGGGAAACAAAGTGGTCTGAGAGCGATATAGTTATTGAAGGTGATGTTGCCGCTCAACAAGCTATTCGTTTCAATATTTTTCAGCTTAATCAAACCTACACGGGTGATGATGAGAGATTAAATATTGGACCAAAAGGATTTACCGGAGAAAAATACGGAGGTAGCACCTATTGGGATACCGAAGCATATTGTGTTCCTTTTTATTTGCGTACTGCTAATGAAAATGTTGCCAGAAATCTTTTATTATACCGATATCGACATTTGCCAAAAGCTATTGAAAACGCTGAGAAACTAGGATTTAAAAATGGTGCGGCATTGTATCCAATGGTTACAATGAATGGGGAAGAATGTCATAATGAATGGGAAATTACTTTTGAAGAAATTCACAGGAACGGAGCTATTGCTTATGCAATATACAATTATACAAGATATACCGGCGACAAATCCTATTTATTCGATTATGGGCTTGAAGTATTAATTGCTATTAGTCGGTTTTGGGCTCAACGGATTAATTTTTCAGCTGAGAAGAACAAATTTGTTATGCTTGGAGTTACCGGGCCAAACGAATATGAAAATAATGTAAACAACAACTGGTACACCAGCAAAATTGCTACTTGGTGCATGGAATATACTATTAGTTGTATTACAAAAATTGAAGAAAAAGAACCCGAGAAATTTAAAATTCTTAAAGAGAAGATTCACTTCGACGAACTAAAAGAAGTTAGTTTCTGGACAAAAATAATTGAGAATATGTACTTCCCTGAAAACGAAGAACATGGAGTATTTCTTCAGCAAGAAGGATACATGGATAAAGAACAATTAACTGTTCAAAATTTGCCACAAAAAGATCGTCCGATAAACCAGAAATGGTCGTGGGATCGTATTTTACGTTCCTGTTTCATTAAGCAAGCCGATGTTTTACAAGGAATTTATTTTTTCGAAGATCAATATGATTTTGATACCATTAAACGAAATTTCGATTTTTACGAACCTCGTACTGTTCATGAATCATCGCTTTCACCATGTGTTCACTCTATTCTTGCAGCAAAATTAGGTTACAAAGAAATTGCTTATGAATTGTATCTGCGAACAGCACGCCTCGATCTCGATGATTATAACGATGAGGTTTATCAAGGACTGCATATTACCAGCATGGCCGGAACATGGATGTCGGTTGTTGAAGGTTTTGGAGGAATGCGTATAAAAAAAGGTGAATTGCATTTTAATCCATTTATACCAAAACAATGGAAACAATATTCATTTAATGTGAAATACCGTGGACATCATATTAAAGTTCATGTTACACCTAACAAAACAACTATTCAGAACGACTCTGATACTGCAGTAAAAATATTTATTTATGATACTGAATATACTATTGATCCAAAATTAGTAGTTGATTCAATTACAAATTAGAAATATGAATGTAAAACGATTTCTCTGTATTTTTTTTCTATTTATTATTACTTTTCTCAGTATAACAGAATTATTCTCGCAGGTAGTTAAACAAATTGAACCTCCATTTTGGTGGGCCGAAATGAAAAATAACAATCTGCAATTAATGATTCATGGAGATGAAATTTTCACTTACTCTATAACATCAGATCGCCCTGAATTGATAAAAAATATTGAAAAAACACAAAGCCCAAATTATGTATTTATCAACTTTGTTCTTCCTTCTGATTTAAAACCATCAATTATAAAAATCAATTTTCTGAAAAATGATGTTATTGAAGAAACAATTAATTACGAATTTAAATCAAGAAATAAAGATAAAAACCAAAACAAGGGCTTTGATAATTCAGATGTAATT
>MENE01000060.1 GCA_001769005.1 Bacteroidetes bacterium GWA2_31_9b
ACCAGTTCCATTTACAACAAAAGCTTCTGCAGGTAAATCAGCACTAGTACTATCAATTACTAAAGCAACTGTAATCTCTGTTTTTGGAAGTTTGCCCCATACAGAAAGGCCAATAGTAAATGTAGTAGATTCAGTTAAAGGGTTAACAGAAATTGTTTGATTTGGTGCACTAAGTAATAGGGTACCTGAATCAATATCTGCTGGATCTACACTATCATATAAATATTCATTTTCACCGCAGGACGTAAAAAGTACTAACGTGCTGAAAAGAATTCCAATTATGTATTTAATTTTTTTATTCATAATATTTATAATTTTTATTTATTATATAATAAATTATTCAACATCCCACCATACTCTGTCAATGAGATCAATTCCAACGTTAGAAACATTTGAATTATATGTTTCTTCTTCTTGTGGATAAGGATATCTTCTTGGAATTTCAGTAGTTACAGCTTCAAAAGGCATACCTAATGTTGGGAAACCTGTTCTTCTCCAATCGTTGAATGCTTGAACAGTAACATAGTTAGCTAAGTATTTTTGAATCATAATATCTTCTAAAGTTAAAGAAGCTTCGTCCATAGCATCAACATCAGTAGGTAAAGTACCATGACTACCAGTAACATCATCTAAAGAAGCTTCAACTCCATCAATATATGCATCAAATGCATCAGCTGAGTTCGCAGTCATAATATAAGATTCAGCCATAATAAAGTATAATTCAGCTAAATTCATATGCACAATAGGAGCTGTTGCAGCAGCAGCATAATTTCCAGGTAAAGATCCAGGATCAGAAGTTCCAGGGTCGCTACCTTCAGAACCAGTTGAATACTGAGCTAAACGTGGGTCGTTATTAGCAACTAACATATCAATAAAAGTAGAGCCCATAACTAAGTCACCAGATCTCTCAGACATAAATTGTGCCAATGGATTTTTTGCATTAGCAGCAGTTCCATAATTATCAAAAATATAACCAGCAAAACCATGTACTAAAGCACTATCAGCATATTGTAAAGCTTCAGTATAAGCAGAAGCACCATTTACTTTTTGAAGTAATAGTGAATATCTTGCACGTAAAGCATAAGCTGTAGCTAACCACTGTTCATTATCTCCATCAAAAATCATATCACCTTCAATAGGAAGAATTGATTCTTCTACTGATAATTCAGTTATTGCTTCTGAAAGTAATAAATCAATAGTAGCATATATTTCTGCTTGAGTATCTAATTTAGGATTCATTAATCCTTCGATATCACCAAGAAATGCTTCAGTATAAGGAATATCATTCCATAAGTTAGTAGTAAAAGCAAGCAAGTCAGCCATAAGAACTTTAGCTACACCACTAGTATGAATAGATAATGCAATATCATCAGCATTTTTCTCATTTGCTTTACTTATTAAGATATAAATGTCTTTTCCAGTAACACCATAAATGCTATTCCATAAATTGTTGCAGTTAGCAGGTGTATATACAAAATGTCCTTCAGTTTCTGATTGACGGTCAACACCATTAAAATACTGCATCCAAATGCCTAGAGTACGAACTGCATCATTACCACCTAAATCATATGCCATATTCGATTGAATTGCAGGAAGTAAATATTCCATTGGAACAACTAAAGGAGTGTTTGGATCTTTATTAATATCCGGATCAATCCAAGTATCGCAAGATACAATGAAAACAGATATTAAAAGCACCAGTACGACGCTTAATATATTATACTTTTTCATTTTCATAATTTTTAATTTAAATACATTTTTACTAATTAAAAGCTTAATCTTAAACCAAATGTATAAGATTTGGTTCCTGGCATATTGAAATAATCCATTCCTTGACCATTAGAAGCACCTAATAAACTGGTTTCAGGATCAATACCTCTATAAGGAGTATTTATCCAAAGATTTTTACCGGTAAAATAGAGTTCACAACTTTGAATAGGCAATTTTTTCATGAATTTTTTATCAATAGTATAACCTAAAGTTATTTCTCTTAAACGAATCCAGCTAGCATCTTCAATAGCACCAGTTGTTGGGCCACCACCAAAGTTACCACCTTGTCCTTCGAACCAAGCTTCACCATTAACAACATAAATGTTATTTTCAGCTCCGGCAGATACTACATTGTTATCAGCATCTAAATGACCTAGAACTCCATCCCAAATAACTATATTTTCTTCAGGAGTTAAATCTAAGTCAATTGATCCATCTGCATTATAATATACTTCACGATTTTCAGTTTCTATTGATGTTCCGAATGAGTTCATTGTAAAACGTGTTCCGTTGTACATTTTACCACCTTCTTTAATATCAATTAAAGCAGATAATCTAATACCTTTATAAGTAAATGTATTGGTAATATTTGCTGTCCAATCAGGGTTAACAGTTCCTAATGAAATCATATTTACATCGTCAGTCATTGGGAAACCATCAGGATAACCATCGGTTGGATCATCATTAATGATTAAATTACCATCAGCGTCTCTGTAATAATCGTATCCATAAATACTCTTATATTCTTCACCAGCAACAGCTCTGATTTGTGGATCAACGAAACCACCTAAGAATAAATTTTCAACACCTTCTGCTAATTCAATAACAGGATTTTTAAATTTAGTCCAGTTTGCTAAAATATCCCAAGTAAAATCTTTAGTTTTAACAGGAACTAAACCAACTTGAACTTCCCAACCATAAGATTCCATAATACCAATGTTCATGTAATTAAATCCAAATCCTGTTGAACGAGCAATAGGAACAGCCATTAATAAGTTTTCGTTTCTGTTTTTAAAATAACCAATATCAGTAGTGATACGGTCATTTAAGAAATGTAATTCAACACCTACTTCATAAGTTGTCATTAATTCGTGAGTTAAGTCTGGGTTACCCATAGTATATGAATGGTTAAAACCAGTATATCCATTAAAAGGGAATGCAATACCAGTTGTCCAACCATCACCATTAGCAGCTTGAGTGTATGGAGTAACAGTTGAATAAGGATCTGCTATATTTGCAGTAACAGCATAAGAAGCTCTTAATTTACCAAAGTTTAATATTTTATTTCCTTTAAGTACAGGAATTTCTGTGAATATAAAACCTAAGTTAACTGATGGATAAAAATAAGCAGCATTATCTTCTGGCATAGTAGTAGCCCATTCGTAACGACCTGTACTACCTAAATAAAGCATATTTTTCCAAGCAATATTTACATCATAAAATAAAGCAGCTGTTCTAATTTCTTGAATACGAGTATCTGTAGTTTGAGCTGAAGTATTTGATACATCATCGAAATTAGGGATAGATAAACCTGTAGCTGAACCATAAACATATTTAAATGTTTCCTGGTACATGTTATGACCTAAAGTAAGTCGAACATTTAAATCTTCCCCAAAATTCTTATTAATGTTAGCCATTAAGTCAGAGTTAATAATTTGGTTTGAATTCATATACTCATTTACATATCCAGCAGTAGAAGCAGCAGATCCAATAGGCATAACATCTTTATATTGTCTATTGTACCAGTCAATACCAGCTTTGTAGTTAAAACTTAACCAATCGGTTGCATCATAAGAAATAAATGCGTTACCCATATAACGGTTTGTATTTTCATCCCAGTAAATTTCGTTAGCAACCCAATTTGGATTATCATAACCACCACCATTTCTATATGTACGTTGGCTACCATTTTCTAATTTATAACCACCTTGGTTATCAAATGATGGAGGAGTTCGAAGTAAACCTAACATAACACCTGAAGTATTTGATCCTTGTTGGATATAATTACCTCTTGAATTAACAAATGCCATGCTTGATCCAGTTGTTACTTTATCAGATAATTTAGTTTCTGAATTTAAACGAACTGAAGTTCTTCCGAATGTATTATTTGGAATAACACCTTCTTCACTTCTGTTACCAATAGAAAAATAGTAGCTTGATTTATCATTTGCAGATCTAACACTTAAGTTATTATCATAAGCAACACCTGTTTGAAAGAAATCATATTGATCAAATGGTTTTACTTTACCAGCATAATATTCGCTAGATGGATCAATAGTACTTTGACCAACTAGAGCTCCATAAATATCATAATCTGGTTTTGTCCATACTGCAGGATCTTTAGAATAAACCAATGTATCCATGTTAGGACCCCAAGCATCATTACGGCCAGTAATCCATTGTCCGCCTGCTCCCTGAGCAAATGTTTGTTGCATTTCTGCAGTTTGAGATATTTGAGAAATACTTACCGAAGATGAAAAATCAACTTGAAAATCTTGTCCTTTTTTACCTTTTTTTGTTGTGATAATTACAACACCATTAGCAGCTTGAACACCGTATAATGCAGTTGCAGCTCCACCTTTAAGAATTGACATTGATTCGATGTCCTCAGGGTTAATATCAATACTACGACCTGAAGTAGCAACTCCGTCAACGTCGCCACCACCACCACCTGAAGCAATAGGAGAACCATCAACAATAAATAATGGTTGGTTGTTTCTGGTTAAAGATGCAGCACCACGGATTGTTATATAACTTGAAGCACCTGCAGTACCGGCTGAACTGTTTACTTGAACACCAGCAGTACGTGCAGCTAATGAATTAACAACGTCAGCATTACTAGCTTGAGTTAATTCATCAGCATTGATTGTGCTAACAGAATAACCTAATGCTTTCTTTTCTCTACTTATACCAAGTGCAGTAACTACAACTTGATCTAATTCGAGTACTTCAGATTCCATAACAAAATCAATAACTGATCTACCTCCTATAGCAACTTCCTGAGATTTCATCCCAACAAAGCTAAATACAAGAGCTTGTGCACTACTAGGAACAGTAATTGAATATTTACCATCCATATCAGTGGTTGTACCAATAGTGGGGTTATCTTTTACCACTACAGATACTCCAGGGATAGATAGTCCATCCTCAGCGGATGTTACCGTACCTGAAATCTGCATTTGCGCTTGTACGGTAAACCCTACAAACAACAAGAATGCAAGAAAAATTGTTAGTTTTTTCATAGATTAAAATTTTAGGTTCATAAATAGTTAATTAAATAATAATTATTCAAGGTGCTAATGTAATAAAAATATAATTTATACAACATTTCTTAATTAACTTTTTTTAACAAAAATTTAAATAATTGTTAATTAATACCCCTAAAATTAGTTTTTGTATATCAATATATATTACCAAAACATTATAAAAATTAGTAGTATCTTATGTTGAGTTTCTGAATTAGCAATAAAAACAATATCTATAAAAAAAGCTGTCTTTTTTTTAGGCAGCTTTCTTTTTATTAAATTAAAAAACTATTCATAAATTTAATTTAAATCCCAAAATAGATGAGTCCCTACATCATCACCACCAATTGCATCTGATGCATTTTGGTAATTTATTCCATTTAATGTTTGTTCAATTATAGGGTAAGTAAGTCTAACTGGAGTAACAGAAACAGCATCAGGAGGAGCAACCAACACTGGATGATCTAACATTCTCCAACAAGTCCATGCTTCAAATCCCCTATTGTATAATGCAATCCATTTTTGAGTTCCAATTTTTTGTTTCCAATCGCCAATTGCAGTTGTATAAGCAACTTCTGGTTGAGCTAAATAAGTTGTTGCATCAGCAACAGTTCCTCCCCAGAATAATATCGAAGCTGTTATAGCATTATTATAATGCTGTTCAGCAGTACCACCAACAGCAATCCCTCTTTCAACTGCTTCTGCTAATAAAAATTCCACTTCAGCATAATCAAAAATATCACCTTCAAAAGTAGGAATTTTAATGCCATCAGCAGGATGAGACAGTGAAGAATAGTTATTTTCAACTCCATTTTCACCACCAACATATGCACCTTCGTACATAGTATAATAATAAGGTCTTCGTGGATCGTTCCAATTATTCATTGTGTCAACAAGTGTCATAGATGGAACAAAATCATATCTACCACTAGCTACTAAATCCACATACAATGGATTTGTATTTGGCTGATAACCCAAATAAGAAAATGTAGCATTTTCTAAATTTGAAGTTATCATTCCATCAGCTAATGCATCTAAAACAGTTGTTTCAACAAATGTTTCTTCAGTAGGAATATCTGCTAATAATAATGCCATACGTAATTTAAGTGAATTGGCAAATTTTAACCACATTGTAACATCACCTTGGTAAAGATTATCTACAACACCAAAGCTTCCAAATACAGGGTCTATTTCGGCCATTGCAGCATCAAGACGTGTGAACAAATCTTTATATATTGTAAGTCCATCATTATAAACAGGATTTAATATTTCAATATCTAAAGCCTGAGAATAAGGAACATCGCCAAAAGTTTCAACCAATATACTCCAAGTATAAACATTCATTATTTCAATGATTGCAAGTTTATTAGTACGTACTTCTGGATCATCTGATGGTAAAAGGGGTGTTTCCAGAATAACCTTTTCTGCTTCCATTAAGTCTTTTAATACATCTCTGTACAATTCTTCCCAGTGTTGTTCTGGAATAGTTCTTGTAACTAAATCATAATTACTCTCATCTGTATAAGTAACTTCAGTCCAATATTGCATAATTAACCTGAATATATTATAGTTAACATTACTACTAACCAACTGATCTACAAGTTGTTTTTGTGCGCTAGTAAAGAGAGATTCTCCAGGAACAGCAGCAGGATCTTTTGTATTTTCATTCAGATCCTCTAAGTCGGTACACGAAAATATTATGAATACCGAAAATATAATTGCTAATATCTTTTTCATAATCATATTAATTTTTAGAATTGTATTTTTATATTAAATCCATAATCGCGAGTAGAAGGTAAAGAACCTGTCGAGTATCCTTGTAGGTTTCCTGCTCCAAGTCCAGATTCCGGATCTGCATAAGGTAAGTTTTTATAAATTATCCAAAGATTTGATCCAACAAAACCAACTGATAATCCCTGTATATATAATTTGGATAAATATTTGCTAGGAATATTATATGTTAGTGTAACTTCCCTTAACTTT
>MENE01000061.1:0-370 GCA_001769005.1 Bacteroidetes bacterium GWA2_31_9b
CTCTCATATATAATTTCTTTCCTAATGCTCCTCCTGGATGATATTTTGCAAAATCTTCGCTTGAAAATCCTCTGTATTCCAATAAACAAACTGCTAATGCGTCGCCAATCACCAATTGTGCTGTAGTACTTGAAGTTGGTGCCAGATTGTTCGGGCAAGCTTCTTTTTCGATTGTTGATTTTAAAACAAAATCGGAATTTTTTCCTAAGAATGAATCAATACTCGATACCATACCTATAAGAGCATTTCCTCTGTTTTTAATAAGAGGAACAAGAACTTTTATTTCAGGTGTATTTCCACTTTTTGAAATGCAAATAACAACATCATCTTCCTGAACAATACCTAAATCACCATGAATTGCATCAGCAGC
>MENE01000061.1:411-11494 GCA_001769005.1 Bacteroidetes bacterium GWA2_31_9b
CTACAATTTTGTTTGCAATATTTGCACTTTTACCTATTCCTGTTACAATAACTCTACCCTTACTTTTATATATTAGTTTTACAACTTCCTCAAAATCAGAATCTATATAATTGGCTAGATTTTTTATCGATTCTGCTTCTTGTAATATTGTTTCTTTAGCTAACGTTTTAATATCCATGTGGTTTGACTTTTTAATTATCAATTAAATGTAATTTAGACAGATTTTTTAAATCAAGTTTAAAAAAAAGTCGTAAATTTATGTACAAATGTATTTAATTTTGGAATAATGCGAATAGGAAAAAGCAAAACATGTTATAGATTTAATACCTAACAATTTGATTGGTTCTTATAGCGTTAGTTTTGGTCTTGATTTTTAAATTCTTAAATAATTGATTAGATTGATATGAGTGGAGCAGATATTTCTTTAAAAGAATATTTAAAAAAGTATTTTGGATTTGATTCTTTTAAAGGTAATCAAGAAGTAGTGATTCGAAACGTACTTGATGGTTTCGATTCTTTTGTGTTAATGCCTACCGGTGGTGGTAAATCATTGTGTTACCAATTGCCTTCATTAATTATGGAAGGTACAGCAATTGTTATATCCCCTTTAATTGCTTTAATGAAAAATCAGGTTGATGCTATGCGTGGTTTTAGTACAGAGGAAGGCATAGCGCATTTTTTGAACTCTTCGTTAACCAAAACGCAAATGCAAATGGTTAAACAAGATGTGATAAATGGGAAAACAAAATTGTTATATGTAGCACCAGAATCACTTACAAAGGAAGAAAATATTGAATTTTTAAAAAACATAAAAATTTCGTTCTATGCAGTTGACGAGGCACATTGTATTTCGGAATGGGGACATGATTTCAGACCTGAGTATCGCAGAATAAGACCTATTGTTAATAAAATTGGTAAAGCACCAATTCTCGCCCTTACTGCAACTGCAACACCTAAAGTACAGAGCGATATTCAAAAAAATCTCGAGATGTTGGATGCCAATGTTTTTAAATCATCATTTAATCGAGAGAACTTATATTACGAAGTAAGACCAAAGGTTGATGCAACGAAAGAAATTATAAAGTTTATTAAAAACAATTCCGGGAAATCAGGTATTATTTATTGCTTAAGTCGCAAAAAGGTTGAAGAAGTAGCCGAAGCATTGCAGGTAAATGGTATAAAAGCATTGGCTTACCATGCAGGAATGGATGCAGCAACAAGAAGCCTGAACCAGGATAAATTTTTAATGGAAGATGTGGATGTAATTGTTGCTACTATTGCTTTTGGAATGGGAATTGACAAGCCCGATGTACGGTTTGTTATTCACTACGATGTACCAAAAAGCCTTGAAGGGTATTACCAGGAAACAGGACGTGCCGGTCGTGATGGTGGTGAGGGGCAATGCGTATCATTTTACAGTTATAAAGATATTCAGAAGCTCGAAAAATTTATGCAAGGAAAACCTTTAGCTGAGCAAGAGATAGGAAAACAACTTTTGCTGGAAACTGTTGCTTATGCTGAATCTTCCTTATGCCGCCGTAAAATGCTTTTGCACTATTTTGGCGAAGAATATACAGAAGAAAATTGCGAAAATTGTGATAATTGCAATCATCCTAAAGAACAATTCGATGGAATGGAAGATATTGTTCTTGCATTGCAGGCAATAATGGATGTTAAGGATAAATTTAAATCGGAACATGTTGCAAATGTTTTATCGGGAATTAAGAATTCTGCAATAAAATCATATAAACATCATGAATTAGAAATTTTCGGTCATGGCTCTGAACATGATCCTAAATATTGGAATGCAATTATTCGTCAGGCATTGGTTGCAGGATTTGTTGATAAAGACATTGAAAATTATGGTTTACTTAAGGTAAATGATAAAGGAAAAGCCTACATGGATAGCCCTGAGACATTTATGATTAGCAAAGATCATGATTATGAAGCAGCAGATGATGATTTCGAAGGGAAAGGTGGAGCAGGTAAAACAAGTGCCGTTGATTCAGAACTATTTAATATTCTTAAAGATCTTCGTAAAAAAGTTGCAAAAAATCTGAATCTGCCACCATTTGTTATTTTTCAGGATCCATCACTTGAAGATATGGCAATTCAATACCCAATTAATCAGGAAGAAATGACTCGGATTGTTGGTGTTGGTACCGGTAAGGCTCAAAAATATGGTAAGGAATTTATTGAACTGATTAAACTATATGTGGAAGAAAAAGAAATTATCAGGCCTCAGGATATGGTTGTTAAATCGGTAGTTAATAAATCGGGTTTAAAGGTTTATATTATTCAGAGTATTGACAGGCAGATGCCATTAGATGATATTGCTAATGCAAAAGGTATAGATATGACTGAACTTCTCGACGAAATTGAATCCATCGTTCATTCAGGAACCAAATTAAATATCGATTACTATATTGATGATGTTATTGATGAAGATAAACAGGATGATATTTTTGAATATTTCCGCGAAGAAGCAGAAACAGAATCAATAGATGCAGCCTTGGAAGAACTAGGCGAAGATCAATACTCTGAAGAAGAGATCAGGTTAGTACGTATAAAATTCTTCTCGGAACTTGGAAATTAATTCAAAATGATTGATTTAATCTAAAATAGTTATAATTTCGACGGGATGCATTATTGCATCCTGTTTTTTGTATAATTAAACACTAAATAAACGTGGAAAAGATACTGGAAATTAACAATTTAAGTAAGAATTATGGAAAGCTGCAAGCTGTTCGAAATGTATCATTCACAGTAAATAAAGGTGAGGTTTATGGTATCCTTGGTCCGAATGGTAGTGGAAAAACTACAACTCTTGCGGTAGTTTTAGGTGTACTTAATGCAAATGGGGGTGATTTTAAATGGTTCGATAAACCATTGAATAAGGAAACCAGACAAAGAATTGGAGCATTGATTGAAACGCCTAATTTTTATCCATATATGACTTTGTATGAAAATTTACAGGTTGTAGCAAAAATTAAAAATGCTTCAGAAGAAAGCATTAATAATGCACTTGGAATAGCAAATCTACTTAAACGTAAATACACAAATTTTGGAACATTATCTTTAGGTATGAAACAAAGAATGGCAATAGCATCTGTTCTTATTGGTGACCCCGATGTATTGGTATTGGATGAACCAACCAATGGACTTGATCCGGAAGGTTTTGCCGAAGTTCGTAAAATTATTCAATCGCAGGCGAGCAAAGGAAAAACAATTATTATGGCTAGTCATATTTTAGATGAGGTTGAAAAGGTTTGTTCGCATGTTGCAATTTTCAAATCAGGCGAAATAATTGCTAATGGTAAAGTGGGAGAGCTTCTTACTTCGGAAGATATTATTTTTATTCAATCTGAAAATCAGGATGAACTATTTTATGTTCTTCAAGTTGCGGATATGGTATTACGTGTTTCTAAAGTAGAAAATGAACTAACAGTAGTTCTTAAAAAACCTTTCACACCCGTTGATTTAAATAAATTATGCATAGAAAAAGGATTTGCGTTATCTAAGATTATACTCAAAAAACAAAGCCTTGAAGCTCAGTTTCTTGAACTAGTAAAATAATAAACAGATTAAATTTTCGAAAAATGATAAAGAAATTATTTCAGATAGAAAAGATAAAAGCATTGTCGTACCCGGCGTTCAAAACATTAATGATTATCCATTTTTTGTTATTCTTTATAGTAATTTTAGTAGTTTCACAACAAACGATAAGTTTTCCGGGATTTTCAATTTTAAATTTATATCAATTTCCAAATATCTGGGAGTTTATTCCATGGGTAGCAAGCTGGTTCAACCTGTTTTTAGCTATTGTTGTTATACTAATTGTAGGTAACGAATTCTCGTATCGAACATTCAGGCAAAACGTTATCGATGGTTTGAGTCGTAATGATTTAATAAAAGGTAAACTGATTCTGATATTTTCAATTGCCATTTATACTTTTATAATGGTTTTAATTGCTGTATTGATTTTTGGGTTGATAAACAGCGATGATTATTCTTTTAATGCCATATTTGGTAAATCATATCTTCTATTAATATATTTTATTCAAGCAATAGGATATATGAGTTTAGGGTTGCTTATAGCCATAATATTCAGAAATAATGCATTATCAATTATTATGTTTATTCTTTACTTTTTTCCAATTGAACCTATAATCCGATGGATTTTTGACGCACATACTCGCAGGTATTTTCCTGTTAAAATTATTTCAAACCTAACACCAATGCCTGAATTCTTAACCATGACTTCAGAAAAATCTTATTCAACTGCTTCAGGAACAAGCGCATTAGATTTTCAGGAAATAGGCCTTACTACAGAACCTCTTTCTGTTGGTTTAAATGTTGGACTGGCAGTATTTTATATTGTATTATTTATTGCTGGTGCAACATATTTACTGAATAAAAAGAATTTGTAAAAAAGGATTCCTTTTAGTAGAAATTTAACTTAACAAAGCTCTAATTGCTGGCGCTCGTTTCCGAATGAGTGCCAGTTTTATTATTAATTTGTATTATACAGAACTCTTGAAAATAGAATGCAGTAAAGTATATAAAAATAGAACGGCTTAGGCAGAAGCCTAAGCCGAACTTTCCTTTTTTATTTATTTTTTATAGCCTCAGGCGAACCGAGCGAACTGCAAGGGGCAGTTCATTAGCTTGGTTTTTAGTTTTATTCTATAATTAAATTTAATTAAACCTTTTCGTTTCTAAGTTATATGGCTTTAAATCAAAGGTTTTTGTATTATAAAAATAAGCTATTTTATCATTTGGGCTAAAAAAAACTAAATAACTCAAACTAATGTCAATAAAGTCAAATTCATTCTTTTGAAAATCGTATATCGCAGGTTTTAATCCTACATCTTCCTTTTTTGCCATTAAAAATGCATAGTTTCCATTCCTTGACATTATCCATGGATCTCCAGTAACATTTTCTAAAATAGTTTTACTTTCTTCTCCATTCAGAGATATCTGTTTTAGTTCTTTTTTATCTAAATAATAGATTGTATTTTCAACCAAATATGGCATACCACCTTTTAGATCTTTATCTACCAATTTATTATTAATTCTATCCCAGACTTCTATTTGCCAATCTTTATCATTAAAAACAATTTTGTTTAATTCATTATTTGCTGTAACAAAATAAATTTTTGAATTAGAAACAAACAAATCTTTTGTACCGGTAAAAAATTCACTAATCAAAGTATCATTTTTAACATATACTATTCCAGATTCATTTACAAACTTTACGTTTAAATCTTTATCGTATCTCTTAATTACTGAAAAGGATTCTAAATTATCTGTAGCATAGAGTACATTATTTATTACATCATCAAAAACCATTAGATTCTTTTGATAACCTTTAAAATAATATTTACCATCTTTATTTCGCAACTCTTCAATATTTAACAATTTTTCCTTTTCTTGTGCATTACAAGAAAAAAGTATTGTAAAACAAATTAATACATATAAATATTTCATATTACTTTATTTTAGTTTATTGTTTGGTGTTTCCTTAAAGACATGTCTATCTTTGTGGTTTCTAGGCTTATCGTTTTACTTTGAAGTGCTTTTGGGTCACCATATACTGTGACAGGATCAAGTTGCACAGGATTGTTCATATTTACTGGATCATCATTTCCAACATACATAAAGAATGTAATGTCAGTAAACTCATTTTCACTTGGAGACCAGCCATAATTCATTCCAATCTCATTACCGCCATTAGCATCCATAATTATTGGTGTTTTAACTCCCCAAGTTCCTGATTCTGACATTTCACTAACTTCTGCTGCCCTTACAACTGCCACATGTCCATGATCTTTTCCTGTTGTAGAAGCTATAATAAAATTACCATCACCTGCTAACTTTTGTATGTTATTAAGATCTTCTTGATTTTTAACAGTTTTAGTTATCCAATTAGCCTTATCGTTTCGTAGATCTTTGTTCATTTGGTTTGCTGTCTTAAAATTACCTGTGGTAGAATTTCGGAGATTTTTATCACCACCGGTAATCTTTTCATAAGCATATCCTACACCATAATTACAAGCTCCATCATCTGACTGGTATTGTTGAGCTTCAGTAAAACCATGACTTGCTGCTTCGTTTAATTTGTTAGGATCAAATGCTTTCTGCCCGTCAGGATCTATAAATCTAACAGGATTGTTTAAAGCGTAATTATATGGAGTCCAAGAGACATAACTTTCTGCTAATGGATCAATACTATGCCACCTACCGATTGCGGGGTCATAGAACCTGGCCCCGTAATCGTACCAGTTCAAAGAACGTCCTGCAAGTTGGTCGTCTTGCAGCTCTTTGCCATTGTAAAGGTACTTATTTTTTGTATAATCAGCTATTGAGTTTTGGTAATTTGTTTCTTTAAACACCAGTCCAAAAGGATAGTAATGGCTTTGCTGCACCATATCTACTTTACCTGATAATAATGAGCCACCAAATGTTACCCTAGCATTGCCCAAATGGTCTTTTATATAATACTCGTAATGCCAGCGGGTATTATCGCCATCAGCAATTGGAACCATTCGTCCTTCGGATGTCATTATGTAGGCAATTTCGTTGTTCACGTAAATAATGTTTCCTATATAATCGGTTGTATTATCGACCGAGGAGCTGCTGCTTTCGTTTGTTTTTGCCAGCTTATGCCCTGCTGCATCGTAATGGTAAAATATTTTTACCGAATTACTGTTGTCGCTTACACTTTCGGGCAGGTTTAATGGATTATAGGAAACCCTGGCATCTTTTCCGGGGTCAAAGGTCATATTGCCATTTTTATCGTATCCATAATCAGCAGTGCTGCGTACTACATAATCTTCAATACCGGTCATATCTCCTGCCGGGTCGGTTATTTTTTTTAATTTGTTTGTACCTGTTACATAGCTGTATGTAAGCTGGTCTGCGTAGGTTGATGCATTATTAAACCTCCGGTTTAGTTTTATAATATTGCCATTCTTATCGTACTGTGCTATATTTTCCGAAAATAAACCTTTGTTGGCAGCAAGTGTACTGCCTTCGGCATAATTGGCGGAGGTTAGGCGGTTAAGGCCATCGTAGATAAAACCATAACCACGTTCAATATCACCGGCAGTATTCCATCGCATTGCGGCAATGTTGCCATTATACATTTCTTTAGGAGCAGTGCTGTTGTCCAGATTTTCCAGGTTATTGTAATACAGATGCATACCAAACACATCATTTTCAGAAAGCGCAGGGTCGTTTATTTTGGTAAGCCAGCCCCTAATATTGTACGTGTAATCAATTTTTTGCACAAAACTTTGAGCATCTTTCGAATGAAGGTATTTTTGGATAAGCTCACCCAGTTCGTTATAGCGCATACTGGCAATTACTATTTCGTCCTGATCATTAATTTTGTGTGTGGTTTTCAGCATGCGACCTGCATGATCGTAGGTATAATTTTCGTGAATTTTTATAATGGCCACATTGTTTAGAATATGTTGTTGCTGTATTGCTTTTAGCTGGTGTGTTACCGGCTCATAACGTGAACTTAACACATCACGTCCACCCAAATGGTTTTGTGAAATGGTTTGGATCACATTGCCATTATCGTCGTAATAGTTGGCACTGTACAATTCGGATTTAGCCAGGGTGTATCCACTACCCTCAGGCTCATAAGCCTTAACCATGCTGCCAGTAGCTAGACCTTTGGTTTTGGCAGAAATTGCAAAATTAAATCCTGCAGGTAAATTTGATGTATAGTAGTTTAAACCTGATGTTAATCCTAAAAAGCTATAATTGTCATACCAGCTAACTGTTTCAACATTGCCGGCAGTAATTGTAAAACTGGCAGGATAACTTTTATCCACAGAATAACCATACACTCCCGAACCCGTGTATGTTTCGTAAGGAGTGGTGGTGCTATGGTTTTTAAATAGTGTCCGTATATTTTCCAATGTGGAAGCTATTTTTATTGTTCCGGTCATTATGGGCCTGTTGAATTCGTCGTATTTTGTAAATCTGAAACTTTCGTTTGTTGCATCGCCATCGTTACGAAGGTTGCCATCCTGTACTAATACTAATCTATCGCGTTTATCGTACACCATATAAAGAATTTCTGCTCCCGGAAGCTTTTTGCTTATCATTCGGTTACGCCCATCGTAAGTATAAAAATAACAAAGTTCAGTATTTGCCGGACTGGTTGCCAATGGAGGAACTACGGTGCGCAGTAATCCAAAATCGTCGTAAATGTAATAAGTGCGTAAGGTTTCTGTTCCGTTTAGAGATTCTTTAAGAACTACTTGTCCAAGCAAGTTTTTGTACTCTTTTATTACATTACCTTCTTCGTCGGTTGTTTGATTCACATACAAACTATTGGCTGCATAGGGTGTAGAAGTCCCGTTTACGTCCCAGCTATTTACGGCACTGGTATTTGTCAGGTAATTGTATTCAACTGCTTTGCTATTCCACTCCTGGCCCACTCCTGTATTGTTTAATACTCGGTTTAATGGAGATGCTTCGAAATCAATCTCAGAATAAGGTTTGCTATCGGTATTACTTTTTCCAGTTATTGTACTCTGATAATAGGAAATCACATCGTTTTGAGCATTTGTTCTGTATTCTCCGTTACCAGAGGCAGTATATGGAATATATTGGCGACTTTCTCTCCCAAGGTCATCGTAGTAAATATGCTGTATAATATCTTGCCCTGTTGGAGAACCTTTTACATTAATTTTTTGTACAGGTCGTCCCAATCCATCGAAATATACAATTTGCTCGTTCCGGCTTGTTGTTGCAGGAAAACTTTTTGTACGAATGTAATTTGTTCCTGTTGTTGGTGTTCCAGTTACCGTAACGGTTGTTGTTGATGTAATTACAGGGTTAGTAACCGTGCTATTCACATTCGGATCGATATATGCCCTGAAAGTAGAACCAGCTTTGGCTACAAATCCTTTTTTTAGTGTTATACTATGACTTGCGCTTACCTCTGCTTTACCAACAATTATATCATTTAGTACAATATCTTGTTGAGCAAATAAAGCTTTTGCCCCAACTACAAAAACCAGGAGCAGAAATTTTTTAAATATGTTTTTATATATTGTTTTCATTAAAATCCGATTTTTTTAGTTGAACTACCTTTTTACAACCATTTTAGATATTTTCTCTTTTCCATTCCCTACATTGAGGTAATAAATCCCAACTGGCAAATTGCCAGCATAAATAGGAACCTCTTGCTGAGGCTCATAGTTGTATATTTTTTTCATAAATACTTGTTGTCCTTCAATATTGGTAAGATCAACATATAGGCATACTTCTGTATCGTAGTTAAGCGACCAATAAAAAATTTCGTGTACAGGATTAGGATGTATTTTTAATTCCAGTATTTGATCAATGTCAATCATTGGACTTTTAGGTTCAAAACTTACCACCATACTGTCGGTAAACTGGCAGTTAAACTTGTTTGTTACCTGTAACCAAACATCTATTTTGTGGTAAGAATTACCTTGTGCCGATATTTCCTGCATTGGCATTGTATTGTTATTAAACCACAAATAATTTTCAATGCTTTGGGGTCCATTAATGCTAATACTTTGGTCGGTAAATAAAACTGTATCGTTGCCCAAATCGAACACCGGATTTTTAGCTTCCTTTACTTCTATTGTGTCTGTTACCAAACAGGCATAATTATCAGTCATTTGAACAAAGTATTTCCCGGGTGTTGTGATGGTAATTTTCTTATCGGTTGAAAGGCCATTGTTCCAGTTTATATTATCAAAGTCGCCTTTAATTTCCAATTCAGTTTCTCCACTAGAACAGAGGTAGGCATCACCTTGAATAACCTGGGGATAATTGGGGCAATTAAAATATTTTGCTATATAAATATCTTCGTTTCCTTTTGATGATATTTTAAATTTGGGATTATCAACAGTATTAGTGAAACTTCCACTTAAATATATGTTCCCTTGAGCATCAAGTGTACTATGATGGCTTGAAACATTTGATTTTCCTCCTATGCTTTTTGCCCAAAACACAGTTCCACTATTATTTATTTGTGAAACAAATGCTGTGGCATTTCCTTCAATGGTAACAAGTTGTATTGTATCAAGTAAAAGTGTATCGTTAAATGTACCATTAAGCATTATTCCTCCAGCCGGATTTAATACAATATTATTTGCATAATCAGAATAGGGTGTACCAAAACTTTTAATCCAAACGGGTTCTCCACTGGAGTCAAGTTTGGAAACATAAAAGTCGATACCTCCTTTGCTAATAATTTCCCGGTTACCAACTTGGATTTTATGAGTAAAATTACCTGATATAAATACTTCATTGTTTTGAGCCGGTGCTATAGCGCTTATATCAACATAATACTGACTTTTTGGTGACTGAATCCATACTATATTAAGATCTTGATCTAAAGCAGCAATAAAAGCCCCTGTTACGTTTTGCCCCTGATTTTCTAAAATTTTATTATTAAAAACGATATCTCCCTCATAAGTACCTGAAAGATATAATTTACCGTTTTCGCTTCCTGCAAAGGCAGTAATTACATCTTTACCATTACCACCATATGTTTTAATGTTTTTTAGGTTACCATCCAATGTAAATCTTGCAATAAATATATCTTCTTTCCCGGCACTTTCTTCTTTTTGGCCTTCGATTGACAGAGTTTTCTTAAATGTTCCGGCAGCAATAATACCACAGCTATCGCTTTGGTATAGATAAATTATTGAAGCAACACCTTCGATCGGAAAGCTTTTTATCCACACTAATTTGTTTTTATTTGTAAGTTTAGCCAGAATAAGTTTTTTGGTCTCCCCTCCGAACTCATGTTTTTCAATTTTCATTTCTCCCGAAACAATCCCGCTAATAATTAACTCATCGTTATTATTAACATAAAGTGCAGTAAGTTTATCGGATTGTTTGCCTCCTGCATTCCAAACCCACTGTAATTTTCCTTTTGGATTATATTTAGCAACAAATATATCTTGTTTTCCCAGTGATTCAATATCCTTGTTGTTGATTGAAAAATCTGCTGTATAGGCACCCCCAATGTATATATTACCTTCGGAGTCAGATTTAATTCCATTAATATAGTCCCAAC
>MENE01000062.1:0-6658 GCA_001769005.1 Bacteroidetes bacterium GWA2_31_9b
TCATATATCACAATTAGCAAATCGTTTTGTTAAAGATCCGAACGAGGTTGTAAAACTTCATCAGCATGTTCAGGTTAAAGTTTTGGAAGTAGATTCTGCAAGAAAAAGAATTCAACTAACCATGAAGGATATTAACTAAGAATTTTTTAAGTTTTTTAATCAAATAAAAGGAGTGAAAATTTTTTTCACTCCTTTTGTAATAATCATAATTCACAAGTGTCATAACTGAGAATTTAATAATTAAAAAATCATATTAAACATTTCATTCATTTAAATGTCATAATTAAATAAAAAATTATAACCAATTAAAAAATAAACATGAAACGAATTCTAGTATTAATATTCCTTGCATTTATAGTTGTGTCAGTATCAGCAAATGAAAACGAAGGTGAGATTAAAAAAGGTGGAGTAAAGGGTTTTGTAATTGATGCATCAAGTAAAGTGCCTTTAGAATATGCAACAATTGCTATAAAAAATAAACTTACAAATAAACTCGATGGTACAATAACAGATCAAACCGGATTCTTTAGAATGAACGGACTCGATTTAGGAACATATAGTGTTGAAATTACATTTATTGGATATCAATCCATTTCATTACCCGAATTTGAACTAACAGCTAAAAATAATTTTAAGGACTTAGGTCAGATTATTATAGCTCCTTCATCTCAAAATATTGATGAAGTAGTTGTTGTTTCCGATCGGCCAACAGTTTCGTATAAAATTGACAAAAAAGTTATTAATGTAAGTCAACAACATACTTCAGCATCAGGAACAGCTGTTGAACTGCTTGAAACAATTCCTTCAGTTACTGTTGATATTACAGGTACTGTAAGTTTGCGAGGAAGTACAAGCTTTACCGTTTTAATTGATGGAAAACCTACAGTTCTTGAACCAAGTGAGGCTTTGAACCAAATTCCTGCAAGTGCAATTGAAAATATAGAAATTATTACCAACCCATCAGCAAAGTTTGATCCCGATGGTTCATCAGGTATTATTAATATTATTACTAAAAAGAACCAACTTCAAGGAGTTACAGGCCTTATTAATTTAACCGGTGGATATTTTGATCAATATGGAGGTGATTTTTTATTAAATTTTCGTAAAGAACGATTTAACTTTTACATTGGGGGCGATATCAATAATAGAAACATGTATGGTAAATCTGAAAACAAAAACAGGACATCAAATAATGATACATCAACAATAGTTTTATCGGATGGAATATTTAACCGTGGAGGTTTAACTTATGGTTTTAGAGGAGGTATAGATTTTACTATAAATCCAAAAAATACATTAAGCATTAGTGGGCGCTACGGATATAGAAGTATGAATAATAGTACATTCTCAGATTATATAGTAAGTACAAATCCATCAACAATAATAACAGAATATACAAGTAAAAATATTTTTGAACGTGGAGGAGATTTTTATTCGATCAACCTCGATTTTTCTCATAAATTTGCTCAAAAAGGTCATGAATTGATATTTCAATTAAATACCGATTACCGTAATTTTACTGAGGATTCTAAAAATCAATTGTTCGATGATAATAACACAATTACGTTTGGTAAAAAAACAATTGAAGATGGTCCTGGAACATCATATAGAGCAAAAGTGGATTATACTTTGCCAATTGGAGAAAAAGATAAACTCGAAGCCGGATATCAGGCAAAATTAAGCAGTAGTGAAGATTTAAATAAAGTAAATTCATACGACCCATTATCAGGAAATTATTACTTAATCGATTCACTAACACACAATGTTAATAATATCGATGATGTTCATTCATTGTATACAACATATTCAGGTGTACTTGGTGACTTTGGTTACCAGATAGGATTAAGGGAGGAATATACCTATAGGGTTATTGAGCTAATTGGTGAAAATCAGAATTTTACATTAGATCAGTGGGATTTTTTTCCAACACTTCACTTCTCGTATCAATTACCAAAAGAACAACAAGTAATGGTAAGTTATACACGTAGAATTCAACGGCCAAGAGGTTGGGATCTTGAACCATTCGAAACATGGATCGATAAATTTACGGTTCAAAAAGGAAACCCATCATTAAAAAATGAATATATCGATTCCTATGAATTAAGTTATCAGATTCTATTTGGGAAAAATACATTCTCAATTGATATTTACGATCGTAAAACAAATAATAAAATTGAACGAGTTAAAAAATCATACCCTGACCAAGACAATGTAATATTACAAACATCTGAAAATGTGGGATTCGATAATTCATTAGGAACAGAACTTATGTTTGGTTTTGATTTATACAAATGGTTGAGACTTGATTTAATGGGGAACATATATTCATATAAAATTGAAGGAGAATTTGAATATGAAATTAATGATTCAATCTTTATTGAAGATTTTTCTGAAGAAAGTTTTAACTGGAATACTCGTATTAATGCTACTTTTAAATTAGGTAAAAATTCACGAATTCAACTAAACAATATGTATAACAGTCCATCTGTTTCTGCACAGGGTGAACGTGAAGGATTTATTGTTACTACTTTAGCTTACAAACAAGATTTCTTTAAGAATAAAATGTCTGTAACACTTCAGGCCCGTGATATTTTCAATACTGCAGGACACGAGTTTACATCAAAAGGTTCCGACTTTTATTCATACAGCAAATTTGAACCTTACTCTCCAATGATAAGTGTTGCTCTAACATGGAGATTAAATAACTATAAACAGGATCGTAAGAAATCAAATAATAATGGCCAACAAGACGAAATGGAAGAAGGTTTTGATATGCAGTAATCCGTTTTTGATTGAGAATAAAAAACCCTTGAAAATTTTTCAAGGGTTTTTTTGCTAATTTTAATCTTTAATTTATTGAACAAATGTAATTCTATTTTCAATAACTGGCGTAACAGGCGTATACTTTTCAATATATTGTATAAGCGCAACTTCATTCATTTCGCAACCACCACAATCCAGATTTTCTTTTAATGTTGATGAGATATTTGCAAATGTAACGTAGCCATCTTCCCCTAACGAAATCCAATCAGAAGTTAGTAATGTATATTCAGATTCGGGCGAATATTCTATATTATTTATTTTTATAGAAACAATTCTTTCGCCTTCTGTATCAATAATTATTGGATTAACCGTTTCATTAAGAACCTGAGGTTGTAATGATAGATTTACTTGTATTTTCAGTTCTTTAGAAACCTGCAAAAACCATCCTTTATATTCAGTTGGTAAACTCGAAACAGATCTTTCAAATATAGATTTAAGTTCACTTCCAGTAACTGTCACTACTGTATGTACTTCATCTGTCCATGGAAAAATTTCTTCGATCATTTCATCAGTAAAATCTCCGGCAGGATAAATTCCATCAAGACGTGTTGATTCTGAATAACGAATTGATCCGCCATTTATAATAGCAAAATCTATAGTTTTGCCTTTTGATTCGGCATATTCTTTATATGCATCAGCCACTAAATTTCCGATTAGAGATTCTTCTGCTCTTACATGAGTTTTATTAGCATCTAAATCTACTGTTATTTCACCAACAACATTAGATGATTTTGGTTTATCTTCGTCGCAACTAAATAAAAAAATAGATGCTAAAACAATGATTGATAATGTTCTAATGTTTTTCATTTTATGTAAGGTTTAAGTGTTTTTACTGGCTTAAGTTGCAAAAAAAATAATATAAATCAATCTTTTTAACAAAAGAAATAAACTATTTTTTAAAATTTATAAGTTAAACTTAAATTATAGGTGCTTCCCGGTTGACCCATTCCATTTGTTCCAAGTAAATTGATATTTGTAGATTCTTCAGGATCTGAATATTTTAATTTACCAATATTGTTTGCAGAAATACTAAGTTTGATATTTTTTAAGATAATGTAAGAAATATAGAAATTACCCGATAAATAAGGATCAATATTAACTACTCTTTCGTTTTCAAGATAATACCTGTTATTATTTGTACTTTCACTTCCATAATTAATTCCTATAAAAGTGTGAAGTTTTTTTACTTTGAAATCGATCCCGCTATTTAAACGAAATGTTGGTATATTTTTCATTTCACCATCACCATTTATGTCAAAATAATTGTACTCAGAATGAAATATATCACTAGAATTCCATTCGAATAATTTGTAAAATTTAGAAATATTAATAAAAAAGTTCACATGTTTATTTAATTGAATTATTGTTTCAAGTTCGAAACCCAGATTTTGAGAATTCCCAATATTTTGATAAACGCCAGTTTCTCCTGTGCCATTAGGATCATATATACTAATTAAATTTTCACTCAAATTATAAAATGCATTTAATTTTGAAATCAACTTTGTCCCATTGTATCCAATTTCAAATTCTATTGATTTTATAGTTTCAGGTTTTAATGAATCGTTACCGAAAACTCCCGATTCATCGAAATTTGTTCTATCATAGAGTTCCTTAAAAGTAGGAGCTCTAAATGCTTCTCCATAAAGTAGTTTTAAATTTATTTTCTCAAATGGCTTATATACTATACCAATACGTGGATTTATTGAATAGCCAAAATCACTGTAATTATCGTATCTAAAACCTAGAGTTACATTGAGTTTATCAATATTATAATCTCCCTGAAGATAGTATGCAAAAATATTCCTGATTTTATCTTTTTGAATAAAACTAACATTATCATAATTATTAAAATCTCCCATGTATTCAGATCCTACAATTCTATAATTTCTTTGTATATCATAATTTATGAATGATAGATTTTCATATACTAATCCACTAATAATATCTATTTGGTTGTTAATATTATAAAGTGCCTGAATTTCAGAGCCTAGGGTTATATTATTGTATTTTTCTTTTGTAAAAGCACCGTCTGTAAAAACTGACGTGCCGCTTGTATATCCTTCGGGATGCTCTTGAATTAAATAGTCATGCATTATATAGTTGACATATAAAATTGGTTTAAGTATAAAATTTTTACTTAAATTAAACTTATACGATAAATCTCCAATAACTTCTCCTGATTTATACTCTGAATTTTGAGTAAGGTCATATAATGGCCCTACCCAAGAACCCTGATTTCTCCATATACCCATTATAGAAAAATCGAGATTTTTACTGCTAAGTCGATTTTGAAAAAAGATATCTTTTAACCATCTGTTTGTTTTTTCTTCATTAAAAGATGAATTTGAATATGGATTTACATTTGCTCCATCAGTTTTATATAATCCACAAAGAAAAGAAAATTCAGTATCATCAGGATCCCCGGTATTAAGCATTATTGTTCCTGAATAAGTATTGTTTGTTCCGGCATGAATATATACTTCCTGATCATTTTTTTTTGTTATTATATTTATAACTCCAATTACAGCATTTGTTCCATAAATTGCAGAACCGGGGCCTCTTATTACTTCAACTCTTTCAATAAAATCAACAGGTAAATCATATATCGATTTCCCATCATAAAAATCATTTAATTGATGCCCATCTATTAAAACCAGTATATTCCCATCTTTACGTTCACCTCTAATCGAAACGCGGTAATCTCCATTAACTCCCATGCTGGTTTCTATTCCGGGAATGTATTTTAAAACATCTATTAGTGATGTTACACCCATTTTTTCTATATCAAGTTTCGTAATAGCGCTAATTACAGATGGAGCTTCATTTAATTTTTGTTCTTTTTTTGCAGCAGTAACTATATCAACTTCCATTAATTCTTTTAATGATAAATTTAATAATGCTTCAAATGATACTGTAAGATTTGTGGTGTCTTGTTGGGCAACTACTTGATTTATAAAAATATTAATTAGAAAAAAAAACAATATAAATTTATATATGGGATAAAATATTTTCATTGTTCGTAAAGTTAAATTGTAGTTAATTACCTTTTTAAATTTCCGAATATAAAACCATTATTACAAGTTTAAAATTTATTAATCTGAAAGTTAATTTTTATTAAATTTTGAACAAAGTAATTGTAAAAAGGGTAGTACAAAATCACTTTTACGCAATATATAAAAAATGTTACACATTGACGATTTTTAAAGTTTATCGCTCAAGTGTTAACAAAATTAATACTATAGAATTATCATTAAATTAATTAGTTTCCAGTAAAAAATTCTTGTAAGTTAATATCATCTAGGAATATTTTTTTCTACCAGTACTAAAAAATAACTAACAAACTAAAAATCCAAAAATAATTTTGAAAGTCTATTTTGTTTCTTCCGTTGAGCAAGTAGTTAACCCAAAAATAGTGTAAAGTGGACAAAAACTGATAAAACTGGTAATTAAAAATATTCCGGCAACAATTAGTAATACTATTCCTAATGTTCCTGTAATAATTTTTGTAAAAAATAAAATTGCAATTACTAATGCTACAATTATTCGGATAGCTTTATCAAATATACCCATGTTCTTTTTCATAATTCAAATGTTTCGTTAGTTATAATTTTTTATATTGAAACAATTGAAAGTATGGTTTGTTTAAATTTTGTGTTAATTAACAGGACATTAAGAATTTACAGTAAAAAAATGATCTATTGTTAGGTTTTGTGCCACTATTAACTTTCAGTTTCTAGTATTTCTTTTATTTGACTTAGGTTTTCAGGAAGGTAATTTGATACAATATCCCAAACAATTTCATAATCTACACCAAAATACTCATGAATTGCTTTGT
>MENE01000062.1:6692-7101 GCA_001769005.1 Bacteroidetes bacterium GWA2_31_9b
AGAATATTTTTCTCTGATATTTTTTGGTATTTTATTTGAAGCTTCTCCAATTATTTCAAGGTTTCTAATTACTGCATCAACTGTTTTATCATCATTTTTGAACACTTCAAAATTATAAGAATTAGTATATGTCAATATTTTAGATATCGATTCAACAATATCTTCAAGGAAATGTATATAATTCCTTTCAGATTTTTTCACAAGAATAATGTTTGATTTATAATTCTGTCTTTAAGTTGTTTTTTTAAAGCTTTTCTTGTCACAAGATCCACCTTCCTATTAAAAATATCTTCCAGATATTTTTCAAGTGTAAAAAATTTCCAACCAATGGGTTTTTCAAATTCAACCAGAATATCAATATCACTTTCTTCATTCTGCTCATTATCAGAAAAGGAACCAAATAATCCAA
>MENE01000063.1:0-2600 GCA_001769005.1 Bacteroidetes bacterium GWA2_31_9b
GCGCTATTTTCAATTTTATTAACCTTTATTTCATTAAATTTATAGCTTAAAACAGTTTTTAGACAAACTGCCGTTACCAACAATATTAATACAAATTTTTGTCTCACATGAAAAAAATCCTATTACTTATAATCTGTCTAATTCTTAGTTTCAATTATAGTAAAGCTCAAAAAAATGACCAGTTTGATAGTTTAATCAAGAATTATAGAATAAAACAAGAAAAGCTTAATAAATCCTTTTCTGAATATTTCTATGGAAACTTTAAAGAAATATATTCATTTAAACAATCAAAATTTGAAAATGTAATCGATTCGTTACAAAACTTATATACAGACTTTCTTGAATCATTTTTAAATGAAAATCCAATAATTGAAGAATTTTTTAAATTTCAAGAATCTAAGGAAATTCAATATTATTTTGAAAATTTGAAACTTGACTATTTATACCAGCATAAAAAAAATACAGGAGAAGAAGTAAAATTAGTTGAACCAAATGAAAACATTAAAAAAGATTTTACTAATCCTGAAATGATGAATGTTGAAAGTTTTGTAAGTTACGTGAAAACTTACTTGTATTTTCTTTCCAAAATCGAACTTGAAAATAGCTCATATGCAAGCATTGACAATCAGCAACTAAATGCAACATTAAACATAATACCACAATATTTTTCAAACTCTAAAATCAAAGAATATTTAATGTTTGATTATTTGTACAATCATATTGATAATTTTGGAATTAAGAATATAGAAAAGAACTATCAAAATTTTATAAATACATGCCATGACACAGTATATATCAATCAAGTCAGTAAGCTATATGAAGCAGAAAAAAAAGGAAGACAAGGACATTTAATTGAAACTTACAAAACGGTTGGTAATTTTAAACTTGACATTCATTTGTTTTTGCCTGACAGTTCATTTCAAACTGAAAGAAACCCAGTGATAGTTTATTTCCATGGTGGAAGTTGGTCGGAAGGAAAACCAGACTGGAGTTTTGGTGCTTGTCAGAAATATTCAGAAAAAAGTTGGGTTGGAGTTGCTGTTGAATATAGATTAGCCGATAGACATGGAACTCTTCCTTTTGAAGCAGTTATGGATGCAAAATCAGCAATAAGGTGGTTAAGAGTGCATGCAAATGAATATAATATCGACACCAATAGAATAGTTGCATCAGGAAATAGTGCAGGTGGACATTTGATATTAGCAACTGCTTTAGTTGAAAATTGGAATGAAAAGACTGATAATTTAAATATTAATCCTGTTCCAAATCTACTAATGGTATATTCCGGCGTATATGACCTGACAGATTCTTGGTGGATTAAGCAAGGACTTAAAAACAGGAACTTAGATGAAAACCTTGTTAAAGAAATTTCTCCAAATTATTTAAGTCAGAATAAACTTCCTCCTACTTTGATAATTCATGGAACAGATGATAATAATGTTCCATTTTCAACTGCACAACAATTTGTGAATGTCATGGAAGAGAATGGAAATAATATTGAATTTCATGTTTTAGAAGGAGCTGGTCATTTTATTTGGTACGACAGAAGATACAATAATCAAGTAGATGAGATTAGAACAAAATTCTTAGAAAAGCAAGGGTATTTGTATTAGTCGAGTAGGTAAAGGGGAGTTTCACCCCTAAACCTCTCCCAGAACCGTGCTTGATAGTCTCCCATCACACGGCTCTTCGAACTCTCGCAACCATCTCAGGTTTACAGGTAGAAACAAGCTCATCCCCCGATTTCTCGAAGTTGGCAAAATTACCTTGAGTCCGTTAACCCCTTCGCTCATCATTGCTTTCACAATAATTAATCTAGCACTATTCGCTACTACGGGTTAATCCGCCCCTATTCCATTGTATTGATACTCTCTGCCTTGCCTTACAGGTTTTCGGCATTCTCTCTTTGCACCAATGGATAGGTTCTCCTGTTCCTTAAATGAGCCTAAGCAAAGATCCTGCCGTCTTAATGCCGGATTCCGAGACAACCTATAAATCGGTAATCGTTGTCCTTATCCCATGTGACCGTACCACACATGGTTTTCAAAATCGTAAAAGTTATTTTCGACACGTCATCGAGCGGTTTACTTTCGTTCAGCTTCTTTGCCCATTCCTGACAGATTTCCCATCGAAATGAGTTTTCTGCCTTTTTTGCCCCAACCGTTTAGTACCTTCTCCTTGAAAGAGTAGCACCGTGGGGTGGATTGGAAACACTTCCGATAAAGCGTAACCGAGAGACCAACCATCTATAAAGTGAATGTAAAGTGTTTGTTTGTGAGTCCTCCCAGATTTATCGGGGCTCGTTTCTTAACAAAATACAATATTTATAGATGCCTCTCATCTCATCTAAAGTTATGATGAATCAATTTCAATGAACATTCTTTCTGATTAACAGAAAGTTTTCTATATTTGAAAGTGCCCTGATTCATCGCAGGACACACGCACAACCGACAACAAAGGCTCATAAAACACAGGGGTTTAAGAGGTTAGGAAACATTTTATCCCGCAGGCAAGGTTTGTATCGGTTGATACATTCGCAAGCACGAAATCCCCTACGTTTCATAGCCTCGACCGTTAGCAACAAGCAGAGAAGAAAAATT
>MENE01000063.1:2655-6607 GCA_001769005.1 Bacteroidetes bacterium GWA2_31_9b
TATCTAATTTGAAACTCACTTTTTTTATTTGTAAATTAGCGACTTAATAAAAATGATTTTTTGTTAAAAGAATATGAATAACTCTGAGATAATACTTTATACAACCCAAGATGGAGATGTTAAGGTTGAAGTAATTCTTCAAGATGAATCCGTTTGGTTGACACAAAAAGCGATGGGTGAGCTTTTTGGGGTTGTAAAATCTACAATTAGTGAGCATTTATCAAATATTTATGAAAGTGGAGAATTAGATAAAGGTGCAACTGTTCGGAAATTCCGAACAGTTCAAAATGAATCAGGAAGAGACGTTCAAAGAAATATTGATTTTTATAACCTTGATGCAATAATTTCAGTTGGTTACAGAGTAAATTCTCAACAAGCCACACAATTTAGGATTTGGGCAACAAAAACTTTAAAGGAATTTATAATCAAAGGTTTTGTTTTAGACGATGAACGGTTAAAGCAGGGTGGAAAACTATTCGGGAAAGATTATTTTTATGAATTACTTGAACGAATTAGAGAAATTCGTGCGAGTGAAAGGAGATTCTACCAAAAAATTACTGACATATATTCTGATTGTAGTATTGATTATGACCCTCAAGCAGAAATAACACAAACTTTCTATAAAACCGTTCAGAATAAATTGCATTGGGCTATTACAGGACAAACTGCAGCAGAAATTATTTCATCTAGAGCAAATTCAGAGTTACCCAATATGGGACTTACAACTTGGAAAAAGTCACCAAAAGGAAAAGTACTGAAGTCTGATGTTGCAATAGCAAAAAACTATCTTAATGAAAAAGAAGTAAGAGAATTAAATCGTATAGTAACAATGTATCTTGATTATGCAGAAAATCAAGCTGAAAGACAAATCCCAATAAAAATGAAAGATTGGGTGGAAAAACTTGATGCATTTTTACAATTCAATGATTACTCGGTTTTAAAAAATGCAGGTTTAATATCAGCTGAAATTGCAAAAAAATTAGCTATTGAACATTATGAGAAATTTAGAGTAATACAAGACCAGAATTATGAATCTGACTTTGACAAAGAGATAAAAAAGTTGAAAGGTTAAGACTAATTAAAAGAATGAAAATTTAATTGCAGCAAAATAAACTACGATAAGATTAACTGCCAGTTCCTAACCCGGCATCAGAAAAAATGCGAGTTTACTCCCTACGGTCGTGAAAAAAGTTCAGTGGTTTTTTGACATTTTTAATTATCTTTAAACTTTGGTTGCGGCGGACAAAAACGCTGGGCAAAAATCCCGCAATGAAAATTTATTCTTTCATTAAACACCTTTCCTTGGGCAGTATCGGGTAGACTTCAAAAGTCAACACTCACTCATCTATAGTCATTTTGCTCAGTTTAAAATAAATCGATACAGAAAGTTGAAATTCTTAATTAATATTCAGAAACCTCAACCAGCATATCGCGGTAAGAGTTAAATATTTTTGATTTGGATACAAATCCATAGTATTTACCATCTTTGATAACCGGTAAATTCCAGGCTTCAGAAATTGTAAATTTTTTCATAACCAATTCCATTGAATCCAAAATGTCAACAATTTCAGGAGGTGAATTCATTAAATCAAAAACGAGTATTTCGCTATATTTTTCTCTGTCGAACATTATTTCCCTTAAACTGTCAAGAAGAACAATTCCAATGAGTTCATCTTTCTCACTAATTACAGGAAAAATATTTCGTTTCGATTTCGATATAATCTGAACTAAATCACCTAAAGTATTATATGCATGTATTGGAATAAAATCAGTTTCAATCACTTTCTCCAGTTTCATTAATGTTAGCACAACCTCATCTTTATGATGTGTAAGAAGTTCACCTCTTTCGGCCAAACGTTGTGTATATATTGAATGTTTTGTAAATAGCTGAATAGTAATATATGAAATTGTTGCAGTAATAATTAAAGGAATAAATAATACATATCCACCAGTAATTTCTGCAATTAAAAATATTGCTGTAAGAGGAGCATGCATAACACCAGCCATTAATCCAGCCATTCCGGCAAGGGCAAAATTACTTTGAGGTAATTTTATAAATTCAAAAGAATTTATAAGCAATGTCCACCAATACCCTACTACACCACCAACAAACAATGTAGGGCCAAAAATACCTCCAATACCGCCACTACCGGTTGTTATAGCCATTGCTACAACCTTTAACAAAACAATTAATCCAAAATAAAAAAGTAAATACATGTGATTCTGAATAGCAAAAGATAATAAATGACTCTTAGGTAATCCTGTGAGAGATCCATTTAATAACGATTGCAACGTAATTGTTCCTTCTCCATAGAGAGATGGAAATAAAAAAATTAAAATTGCAAGTAAAGTTCCTCCAATAATAATTTTTGTTGGTTTGTTCTTAATTTTCTTGAGAAGAGATTCTAGTTTAATTGTTGTTTTTGTAAAATAAAATGAAACTAAGCCGCATAAAACACCGAGTAAAATATAAAAAGGAATATTCTTTAATTCAAAAGGCATAATGCTCGTTACTGAAAAAGTAACACCATCGCCCATCAAAAAATATGCAACTGTAGCACCTGTTACAGAAGATATTAAAAGTGGTACAATTGATGTAAGGGTTAAATCAAGCATAATTACTTCAAGCGTAAAAACCAAACCTGCTATTGGTGCTTTAAAAATTCCTCCAATTGCTCCTGCTGCTCCACAAGCTATAAGTATAGCAATTGATTTAAAATGCAAACGAAAAAAATGTCCCAGATTTGAACCTATTGATGCACCAGTAAGAACTATAGGAGCCTCAACTCCAACCGAACCACCAAAACCAATAGTTAAAGTGCTTGAAATTATTGAAGAGTAATTATTGTGCGGTTTTATTCGTCCGTTATTTTTTGATAATGCATAAAGTATTCGTGATACTCCATGTCCAATATTATCTTTAATAAAATATTTAATATATAAAACAGTTAAAGTAATACCAACAATGGGAAAAATTAAGTACAAATAATTAAAATCAGTATCAAAAAGATTCAACAACAATAAATGAGTTGCATGAACCGTATTTTTAAGAATAACAGCAGCCAGACCGCCAAGAATGCCAATAATAAAACTAAGTATTATTACCAGTTGTTTTTCACTGATATGCTTATTTCTCCATACTAAAATACTTTTCGAAAATTTATAATTTCTCATGTCCAAATTAATACTGTTCATTCAATTATTGACATTATAAAAGAACGGCTTTTTTTCCAAAAATCCTTTAATAAAAAATAGTTTTTACAACAAAATTTATAATTCATGGTTTATTCATTATGTTTGCAATTAAACATCATTTTATTTTTAAATTAATATGATAAAATTCGACCGTTTTGCTCTCGATAATGGATTAAAAGTAATTGTTCATAACGACCCATCAACAACCATGGTAGCTGTGAATATATTGTACAATGTTGGCGCTCGTGATGAAAACCCTGAAATGACTGGTTTTGCTCATTTATTTGAGCATTTAATGTTCGAGGGAAGTGTAAATATTCCATCATTCGACAACCCATTGCAGTTAGCAGGAGGCGAAAATAATGCATTTACTACTAATGATATTACAAACTATTACATTACTATTCCAAAAGAAAACTTAGAAACAGCATTCTGGTTAGAATCTGACAGATTGCTTGGTCTTGAATTTTCGCAGAAAAAACTTGATATTCAGAAAAGTGTAGTCATTGAAGAATATAATCAACGATATCTGAATCAACCCTATGGTGATGCTTACCTTTATTTAAGGCCTTTAGCATACAAAGTGCATCCGTATTTATGGGCAACCATCGGAAAAGATATTTCTCATATTCAAAATGCAACTTTAGATAATGTAAAGGATTTTTTTAAACATCATTATGCACCAAACAATGCTATACTGTCGGTTGCAGGAAATGTAACAAAAGAAGAAATTGAGCAATTGGCAAATAAATGGTTT
>MENE01000063.1:6735-6991 GCA_001769005.1 Bacteroidetes bacterium GWA2_31_9b
TTCAAAAAGCAATGCCGATTATTTTGTTGCCGATTTAATATCTGATTTACTTTCAAATGGGAAATCGTCGCGATTGTATCAAAAATTGGTTAAAGAAAATCAGTATTTCAGTAGTATCGATGCATCAATTACAGGTGATATAGATGAAGGTCTTTTTATTATTTCCGGAAAAATTATGAAAGGAATATCAATTGAAAAGGCTGAAAACGCTATTGAATTGGAGCTTGAAAAAATCTATACCAATACAATATCAAAT
>MENE01000064.1 GCA_001769005.1 Bacteroidetes bacterium GWA2_31_9b
TATATTTATCAATTTCAAACTGGTATGAATTTAATTTTTTCGATTTTTCAAGATACTTCTTGTAACTAATCAGATATTGATTGTTATTACTTATTCCAAACGATGCAAATACAGAGGTGTTTGAAGGTAGAATTTCGTTCATTTGATGAATAATAGCATCTTGCTTTAGAAAAATATTCAGATAATTATTAAGTGCCTCATTACTAAATGTAAATCCATTTAATAAAACAGCATCTTTTTTTATACTTAAATCAAGTTCGGCCCAATTTCCCAAATTAGTAAAATCAGCTATCTGCTTTTTATACTCTTTGTTTACTAATAGTGATATTGCTTCAGGCATGTGTTTTAAATTTAAATATAACGCAGCATCCACATTTTTGCCTGCAGTTTTCGAAACACGCAAATACCCGGCATCATTCATAAGTGATTCGCTGGTGTCGGACTGATTAATTGCATTTTCAATCATCTTTTCTGAAGCACTCGCAATAACAATACCTTTATAAAAACTGAAGTGAATTTTTTTACCTTTCTGCGTATTACTTACAATTGAATAAATAATAGTGTTGCCAAATTTTCTTTGTGTAATTTTTTCACCAACAGGAATTTGTTGAGTTACTGATTCAATAATTTGTTTCTTATCGCGTACGTTATTTAAATTTAAATAATAAATAAAGTCAATAGAGCTATTGTTAATTTTGTGAGCAGAGATCAGTACTTTATTTTGATTTAAAAGATTTGAAACCTGTGGATTTTTAATTACCCAAGCTGTAAAAAGAGTAATATCGGAGTCGAATTGATTGAATAACGAAAACTGTTTAAGTTCATTCCATATTTCATTTTCTTTTTGTAAAAGGCCCAATTTACCTATTGTGCCATTGATTTCTGTTACAAAAACAGCATCAATGGGAACGGCTTTTATTAATTCAAAACCGGGATATCGCTGGTTCCTTATATATTTTATTCCAAAAATGATTGAAAATAATGTAACTATAAAGAGTACGATTATAGAGATTTTCTTGAACATATAACTAATAGCGATTTAGGTAAACATCAAATTTATTAAAATTAAATCCATAAGTAAAATTTTTATTCATAGAAACACACATTTGTCTTTATATTAGTGTGTTGTATTAGTTCTATTTTTCAATTTTTAATCTTAAGATCTAGGGCAAAAAAGCTCCGGAGCTTAAAACATTAAAATTTTAAAAAATCTATCTGACATATATTGAACTCACGTTATTTTATGCTACTACTAAAATAATTATTTTAAACTATTATAATTTTTTCTTATCAAAGCTTAAATTTGGCCAACTTTTTAATACTATAATATTATGTTTCAATCATTTTTAAAAATAATTTCTACTTTACTATTTATCTTTTTAGTATCTAAAAGTAATGCTCAGGAAATTAAAGTACTTGATATAGAAAACAAAGAATCAATAGCAAATGTTGCATTATATAACAAATCAAAGAAAACAGCAGTTCTTACAAATGAATTCGGAAATGCTGTTATTGATGCATTTACAACAGATGAAATAATATTTTTTCAGCACCCATCATATAAAAGGGTAAAATATTCAAAACAGCATTTAATACAAAACGAGTTAGTAATTTACCTGGAAAAAGAGATAATTGAGCTTGAAGAATTTGTTGTTTCGGCATACAGATGGGAACAGGATAAAACAGAAGTTCCAAATAAAATTTCAGTTATCACGCAAAAAGAAATAGAGTTTGATAATCCACAAACTTCGGCAGATTTAATTGCACGAACGAACGAAGTTTTTGTTCAAAAAAGCCAGTTAGGAGGAGGAAGCCCAATGATTCGCGGATTCTCAACAAATAAAATATTGCTTGTTATTGATAATGTACGAATGAATAATGCTATTTATCGCGAAGGGAATCTCCAGAATATTTTATCGCTTGATGCAAATGCGATTGAAAATAGCGAAGTAATTTTTGGCCCCGGGTCAGTAACGTATGGAAGCGATGCCCTTGGCGGAGTTATGGATTTTCATACCAAACGGGTGAAATTAACTACAAATGGAAATTCTGAATTTAAAGGAAACGCAATGATCCGTTATTCGTCTGCAAATAACGAAAAATCAGGACATCTCGATTTTAATATCGGGCGTAAAAATTGGGGATTTTTAACGAGTATTACGTATAGTGATTTTGATGATCTAAAAATGGGAAGCCACCAACTCGATGAATACCAACGACCAGAGTATGTAACCCAAATCAACGGAATTGATTCTGTGGTTGCAAACAGCAACCCAAATAAACAGGTCGAATCGGGTTACAATCAAGTAAATTTTATGCAGAAAATAAGGTTTAGAGCATCTAATAATCTTGATTTTATTTATGCATTTCATTATTCCAAATTATCGGATGTTCCCAGGTACGATAAATTAATTGAGTACAAAAATGGAGTATTACGTTATGGCGATTGGTATTATGGTCCACAAAAATGGATGATGCATTCGTTAAATGTAAATTACTATAAATCAAATTTATTGTTTACGAACTCAAAGCTAACAATTGCTTATCAGGATTACGAAGAAAGTCGTAATGATCGCAAATTCAGAAGCGTTGAACATTTTGAGCGAACAGAACAGGTAGGAGCTTATTCTCTAAATCTTGATTTCGATAAAAAATTTAAACGCGATAATCAGATTTTTTATGGTGTTGAGGCTGTTTACAATTCTGTAACATCAACAGCTTTTGTTAAGGATATTACAACACAAGAAAAATTGACTGCTGATACCCGCTATCCCGATGGTATAAATAATTATTCTACATTGGCTGCATATATGAGTTATAAAGAAAATTTCAGCGAAAAATTTACTGCTATTGCCGGAGCCAGGTATAATTATGTAAGTTTATATTCAACAATAAACGATACAACTTTTTTTGATTTTCCTTTCAGCGATATTTCTGTTAACAATAGTGCTTTAAATGGATCGCTGGGATTTGTATATAAACCAAACAGCAAATGGCAGATTAACATGAATCTTTCAACAGGATTTCATGCTCCAAACCTCGACGATATTGGAAAAATATTTGAATCGGAACCAGGAAATGTTGTTGTTCCCAACGAAAATCTCGAACCCGAGTATGCGTACAATATTGATTTAGGAATTCAAAAAGAGTTTGCTGATTTTGCAACAATACGTATTACAGGTTTTTATACTTTGTTAGATAATGCCATTGTACGTCGTGATTTTACTTTTAATGGTCAGAATTCAATTTTGTACGAAGGCGAAATGAGTAAAGTGCTTGCAATGGTTAATGCCGATAATGCTAAGGTATATGGACTAAATGCATCGGTATATTTAAAATTGCCTTTTGACTTTTCTTTTGAATCGGTAATAAACTATACACATGGCGAAGATCAGGATGGTGTTCCCATGCGTCATGCAGGCCCATTGTTTGGAAATACACGATTAACATATTCAAAAAACAATCTGAAAGCTGCAATATATGCCAATTACAATGGCGAAATAAGTTACAAAAACTTACCTCCAAGCGAGCAGGATAAACCAACGATTTATGCTCTGGATGAAAATGGAAATCCTTATTCGCCTTCGTGGTACACCTTCAATTTTATATCTGAGTACAATTTAAAACAGGGTTTTGCAATAAATTTTGGTATTGAAAATATTTTTGATGTGAGATATAGGCCTTATTCATCGGGAATAGTTTCACCCGGGAGAAATTTTATTGTTGGACTAAGAGCTCGGTTTTAAATTTTTGTAAATTTTAATTCAATGTTGTTGACTTAAGGTTCAACCTCCCAACCCTCCTTAATAAGGAGGGCTAACAACATGATTTCGATGCTGCAGTTATTGCCCCTTTTTAAGGGGTTGGGGTTAAAAATTGATTAAATAAACGACATTGCATCTTAAATAATAAAATTTAACACATCAGTTCTATTCCGTATTAATAAGTAACGGCTTTTTTTAATTTTTAATTTTTTGGTTCAAAGATTGTATCTGAAAATAATATTTTGGTAATTTTAAATATTAGTTTCTGAGTTAATAATCTAATAATGGGCTAAAGCCCAGTCAGTTTAAGGGGCTTGATTAACCCCAGCCTTAAGGCTGGGGTTAAAAAAACGGAAGCTATTGAAGGACTTTAGTCCAATCACTTTTGGTGGACATTGATGATTTTTAAAATATAATTTGTAGAACCAATTTTACTTTTATGAGATATATTACCTTACTTTTAGTTCTGTGTTTTTCATTATTTGTTCAGGCACAGGAAAACAGAAAAAGCAATTCAACATCAACAGATCTGGATAAAACCAAATACGAAGAAAATGTTTTTAACAAAGAATTAGGTGAAAATGACGTAAAGCAAGACAAACAACGACAATTCGATTTAATTCCTGAAAAACTTCCCGATTGGTTTTTTGAACCCATATCACTTAACCCTGTTCGAATTATTGGTATTTCTGATCCAGGGCTGGAAAAAGCAGAAGCATATAATCAGGCTATTATACGGGCAAAAGCAATCTACGCATTAATCAATTTTAGTAGTGTAAGTAATATTTCCGATGATTACACCAATCTTCGGGAATCGTACGATAATAAGTTATTCGAAACCAAGTTTCAGGATTTTACAACATCAAAAGCAACTATTTCTTATAATAATTCAGGGATTATTATTGCAGATACATTCTTTACAAAATATAACGAAGGAATTGTTTTGATTGAACTAACTGGTCAGAACGAAGATGTAAATATGGACACTATTGAAGTAAGAGGAGAACAACTTCAAATTGTTACTGAAAGAAGCTATAAAAACGAAAAAATCGAATTTTTTAATCTGTTTATAAACGATTCAAAACAAGATGCTGATTCAACACCAGCAATAGCTCAATACAACTTCAGGAGAGTGAATAAAAATTTCGATATTTCATCAATTTATGGTTCAGGGAATTATAATTTCCCTGAACGATCGTACAATTATATTGCTGCAATTGATTTTGTAAAAGACAGCACCGACACAGAGTTTCAGGCAAATGCACTCGCTTTAGGATTGTGGAATGCATACTTGTGTGGTATTTTGAATAATATTACAAATCTATCGAAACAACTAGCCAGCCAGATTAAAAATTCGAACGATTATTACACGTTAAAAAACGAAGGACTAATTAGAACAGTTGCTCGCAATAAAGTGCATTTTGAGATCAATAAATTCAAAATCATTCAAAATCAAATCTATATTGATTTGTATGGTGAAATAAGACAATAATGTTTAAAAAAGTATTCATTACTAACTTGAACATTATTCTAATTTATTTATTGTTTTAATCAATTGTTCTCCAATTCCAATTTGATAACCTTCTGAGATATAAAATATTTCATTGTTTTTAACTACAACAAACAAAGGAAAATCAATATTTTCAGGCTTGAATGATTTCAGCAATTCCAAATTCTGGTCGTTAATTAAAACGGTTGATATAGGTAAACTATAATTTGAAATAATTGAGTTGGATAAATTTTCATTGCTCCCTAATAAATAAATTTTACAGTTCAATAAGTCAAAAGCTGACGAAATTGAACCAATATCTTTAAGTGTATGCTTGGTTGGTTCTTTGCCTGCATCTATCCATCCCAAAATGGTTATTTCGTTTTCATTTAGAGTTATTGATTTGTTTTCAAAAGATACAACTGTTTTTGGAATAACAAATTCAGCCAAAGGCACTAATGGTTGTGCATTTTTTCTAATTTGAAGTTTTATTTCCTTTGTTTCATTTTCTTTTAAACTAAAAAATTGCATTGCAGTTAATACGCTCCCATCGGGTTGTCTGTTGCCGGTAATCAGCAAATAATTGCCTGCTTCAAGAACTATTTCTTCAGGCATTTCGTTAAAAGGAGTATCCCAACCATAATCAAGTGTATTGTATTTTCCATTTTCATATTTGCTTAAAGTATAATGTACATAGTATAATGGAGCATTTTCGTTTTCAGAACTGTTTTTAAGTTTTATGGCTCCGGATGTTATTTTGTTTGAATCCATCGATTTCTTTCCAAAATCAACATCAATCCAGTTGTCTGTAAAGTATTGAGGTACTTTAGTTGCAGGCTCTAATCGTGAAGGTATTCCAAAACTGCGACATGCAGCAACAAAAAATAAATCGCGCGAATAACTATCCGATACCATTAATTCATAAACACCTCTAGCTGTAATCGGAACATTGTAATAATTTGCTTTATCGTTTATATTAATTTCAGATTGAATCCAATTCACCAGATAAAATATATCTTGTTTTACATTAGTAATAAACTCTAGCCCAAAAGCATTTTGCAGAAAAGGTTTATAATCTATCTGTTTTTCATTAGCAATTCGCGGATTTAACACATAATTCACAAACAGAGAATTGTTTGTTTCGGGAAGTGTTCCTGCATATGTAAATGAATGTTGAATATGTGAAAGCAAAATTTTAGATTCGGCATCACGTAAATCTTTTTCTGCAATAGTTTCGAGCAATGGGAGAGTATAATCGATTTTAATTTCTGCCGATTTATTTATAAAGTCAGCTATCTCAGAATAATTTCCACGACTTTTTTCAATAAAATTCCAAACAGATGCAGTATCGAGATTATTCTTTGTAGCTAATTCATTTGAGCCTGATTTATTCATAAATGTAGCAGCATAAGCTTCACGAATATCATCTTCTTGTTTTAAGCGAATTTTATTTTCAGCATCTCCTGTTGCCGAAACTGCTTTGGGTTCTTTCGAAATAGGAGTGGTGATATCGAAAAACTCAACATATTCCTTGCCTTCCTGTGGATGGATTTTTAAAACCACAGTATCAGTTTGTTCAACAGTAATTTTTTGGTATGCAAATTCATTTTCGTTGTATGCCCAAATCAATAAATCACCATAGCCGGTCATTAATGATGCTAGTCCATTCTCATCAACTTGTTTTTTTGCAATAGGATAAAACTCTGCATAATTGTACAATTGAAATTCTACAGTTGCATCTTTACTAATTTCGTT
>MENE01000065.1:0-8664 GCA_001769005.1 Bacteroidetes bacterium GWA2_31_9b
CATTCATACAATGTACTTACAGGTATTTGGCAAATAAAGTCATTTTCAAGTTTGCCTAAATTAAAAAGTATCGGAATGTAAGGGTGATATGATCGTTTTGGGTGTTTCATAATTTTCGAAATAAAAAAGGGCAAAAGTAGAAATTTTTTTTCCTGTTCAATAAACATTTTTATAAGTTGATTGAATAATTACTTTAACCATGGTACACCCCTTAATAATAGGCGTCATTTTTATCTCTAAATGGGGGTAGCCCAATTTTAAATTAAAAGACAATTAAGATATTGTTTGTATAGAAAGCCCGATAATTGTTGGTACGGTAAAAGCAAGGCTGGTTAAATACTCAGGGATAAAACATCCCCTAAATTCATTAATCGAAAAGTATTAATTCATTTTTTTTCAATAAAAGATGATTTTTTACTTTAGTTTCTTATTTAAAATCAATCTAAATAAGTATTGCTATGTTAAAAACTCTCAAAAAGCAATATAATTTTTTTAAAACAAATTATTTTTGTACTCGAATTTTTTTTTGATTATTTACTGAATGTCAAATAATAAATCAGTTGAACATAACGGTCGTATTGAATCAATCGACGGAAGTAAAATAAATGTAAGTTTTATAGCATATTCGGGATGTGCATCATGTCATGCCAAATCGTATTGCTCTCCTTCCAATATGGAAGAAAAATCTGTAGATATTTATGATTTTTCAAACCAATTCAATATTGGTGAAGATGTTCGTGTTGTTATGAGTCAAAACTTAGGTTTTAAAGCAATTTGGCTTGGATATATTCAACCTTTGATATTTGTAATATTAACATTAATTATTCTTTCTTTACTTACAAAAAACGAAGCATTATCAGGATTGGGTTCAATTTCAATTCTAATTCCATATTATTTAATACTGTATTTATTTCGAAAAAAACTAAAGCAGTCGTTTTCTTTTACTATAAAAAAAATTGAATAAATATTATATAACATGAGTACAACACTATTGTTTACTATTATTTCATTAAGTGCATTAGGTGCAATATCTGCAATAATTCTTTATTTTGTTGCGCAAAAATTTAAAGTATACGAAGATCCACGAATTGATTTAGTTACTGAAGCATTACCTGTTGCAAATTGTGGAGGTTGTGGGTATCCGGGTTGCCGAGGTATGGCTGAAGCTATGGTGAAAGCTGACGATATTTCTACCTTTTATTGTCCTGTAGGTGGAAATGAAGTAATGGCTACTGTAGCAAAAATTCTTGGTAAAGAAGCAATTGTTAAAGATCCACTTGTTGCAGTCGTACGTTGTTCAGGATCATTTTCTAAACGTCCAAGATTAAATGAGTACGATGGAGCAGCTACATGTATTATTTCTTCATCTCTTTATTCAGGTGAAACAGGTTGCCAGTACGGTTGCCTTGGTTTAGGCGATTGTGTTGCTGTTTGTAAATTCGATGCAATATATATGGATTTTGAAACCGGATTACCAGTTGTAATAGACAAGAATTGTACAGCATGCGGTGCTTGTGTTAAAGCTTGTCCGAATAAAATTATCGAATTAAGAAAAAAACATAAAAAGGATCTAAAAATATATGTTTCTTGTGTAAATAAAGATAAAGGAGGAATTGCTAGAAAAGCATGCGAAGTTGCATGTATTGGTTGTGGGAAATGTGTTAAAATTTGCCCATATGAAGCAATTACTCTCGAAAATAATCTTGCATATATTGATCCTAATAAATGTAAACTTTGCAGGAAATGTGTCGAAGTATGTCCTACCAGTGCTATACTTGAAATAAATTTTCCTCCACGAAAGGAAAAAGAAAGTAATGCCGAAAATATTGAGACATCAAAAACAAGTGAAAAAGAAAACGAATAATCATATAATTAAACAGGAGGGTTAAAGTGTTAAAAACATTTGCAAAAGGTGGCGTTCATCCTGCAGAATGTAAGTATTCTGAAGACAATGCGATAGAAAATTTGCCGCTCCCTAAAACAGTTTCAATTCCAATATCCCAACATATTGGTGCTCCTGCAAAAGCTATTGTTGCTAAAGGAGATAAAGTAAAAGTTGGTGATAAAATTGCCGAAAGTTCAGGCTTTGTTTCAGCAAACATTCATTCTTCAGTTTCAGGAACAGTTGTTAAAATCGACGATATTCTTGATTCAACTGGATATAAACGTCCGTGCATTGTTATTGATGTAGAAGGCGATGAGTGGAATGAAACAATTGATCGTTCAACCGAGCTTAAGAAAGAGTTCAAATTAACCGATAAGGAAATAATTGCTAAAATAAATCAATCAGGAATTGTTGGTTTAGGCGGTGCTACATTTCCATCACACGTTAAATTATCTATTCCTGATGGCAAGAAAATAAATGTGCTAATAATCAATGGTGTTGAATGTGAACCTTATTTAACATCAGATCACAGGTTAATGGTTGAAAAAGCAGAAGAAATGCTTGTTGGAATACAGATTCTAATGAAAGCTTTAAGTGTAAACAGAGCTTTAATTGGAATTGAAAATAATAAGCCCGACGCTATAGCACATTTAACAAATTTGGTAAAGAATTACCCCGGAATAGAAGTACATGCATTAAAAGTACAATATCCACAAGGAGGAGAAAAACAATTAATTAAAGCGTTAATTCATCGTGAAGTACCTTCGGGCGGATTACCACTTGATGTTGGAGCTGTAGTTCACAATGTTGGAACTGCTTTTGCTGTTTACGAAGCTGTACAAAAAAACAAACCATTATTTGAACGTGTAGTTACTGTTACAGGTCAATTGGTTAGCAAACCATCAAATTTATTAGTTCGTATAGGGACACCTATAACAAATTTAATTGAAGCTGCTGGTGGCTTACCCGAAGATACTGGTAAAATTATAAATGGTGGCCCAATGATGGGTAAAGCAATTAATTCGCTTGAAGTTCCTGTTACAAAAGGTACATCGGGTATCTTAATCATGTCTGATGGTGAGTCGAGACGTAAAAAAGAAGCAACATGTATTCGTTGTGCAAAATGCGTTTCAGTTTGCCCTCAAGGATTAGAACCATACCTGTTAATTAAACAAGTTCAGTTAGAGAAAAATGATAATCTGGAACAAAGCGGAGTAATGGATTGCATCGAATGTGGATCATGTAGTTTTACATGCCCTGCCGGATTACCATTACTTGACTATATCCGTTTAGGGAAATCCAGAGTTAGTAAAATAATTAGATCAAGAAAACAATAATGAATAAACGAATAACAATATCACCGTCTCCTCACGTTTATGAGGACACTTCAGTGAAACGGCTAATGTATGACGTAGTTATTGCTTTATTGCCTGCATTGGCAATGTCCATCTATTTCTTTGGTATGGGAGCAATAATTGTAACATTAGTTGCAGTAGTTTCGTGCTTAGCTTTTGAATGGCTAATTCAGAAATTTCTTTTAAAACAAGAACCCACCATAACCGACGGATCTGCTATAGTTACAGGTATTTTACTCGCATTTAATGTACCATCGAACTTACCTATTGGTATAATTATACTTGGTAGTTTAGTTGCAATTGGAGTAGCAAAAATGTCTTTTGGTGGTTTAGGAAATAATCCATTTAACCCGGCACTTGTTGGACGTGTATTTCTTTTAATATCTTTTCCAGTACAAATGACAAGCTGGCCTATTCCTAGTGGATTCAAAACTGGATATGCAGATGCAGTAACCGGAGCAACACCTCTTGGTTTAGTAAAAGAAGGTTTAGCTAAAAGTGATCAGATGTCTGATTTAATGACTAAAGTACCCAGCCATATGGAAATGTTCTATGGTAGAATGGGAGGTTCAATGGGAGAGATTGCAGCAGTTGCTATTCTTATTGGTTTAGCATATTTATTATACAGAAAAGTTATAACATGGCATATTCCTGTTTCAATTATTTTAACTATAACAATATTCACAGGAATTTTATGGTTTATTAATCCTGAAACAAATGCCGATCCATTATTCCACTTATTAACAGGTGGTGTAATGCTTGGAGCAGTATTTATGGCAACTGATTATGTTACTTCACCAATGACTCCAAAAGGAATGTGGATTTTTGGTATAGGAATAGGAGTAATTACGGTATTAATTAGAGTCTTTGGAGCTTATCCTGAGGGTGTTTCATTTGCAATTCTTATTATGAATGCATTTGTTCCCTTAATTAATACTTATGTAAAACCAAAACGATTCGGAGAGGAGATTAATCATGGCTAAAACAGAATCTACATTTAAAAATATGTTTATTGTCCTTTCAAGCATTTCTTTGGTAGCAGCAACTACACTTGGATTTGTATATCAGCAGACAAAAGGGCCAATTGAACAAACCAAATTGAATAAAAAACTTGAGGCTATTAAACAAGTTGTTCCTGAGTTTAATAATAACCCAACAGAAGATATGATAATGCTTCCTACAGGCGAAGGTGATAGCCTTGAAGTTTATATGGCCAAAAATAATGATGAGGTTGTTGGTTATGCAGTTAAAACATATACCAATAAAGGTTTTAGCGGATATGTAGCTCTTATTGCCGGGTTCAATCCTGATGGCAGTATATTTAATATAGCTGTTTTGGAGCAAAAAGAAACTCCGGGTCTTGGTACTAAAATGACCGAACCAAAATTTAAAGATCAGTTTAATGGGAAGAATCCATCACAATTTAATATGACTGTAAAAAAAGATGGTGGACAAGTTGATGCTATTACTGCTGCTACTATTAGCTCCAGAGCATTTTGTGATGCAGTTCAGAGAGCTTACAACACATTACAAAAAGGAGGTTTAAAATGAATCAGTTACAAAATTTTACAAAAGGATTTTTTAAGGAAAATCCCATATTAGTTCTTGTGTTGGGTACTTGCCCAACATTAGCTACTACTTCTTCTGCCATTAACGGTTTAGGTATGGGTCTTGCAACAACATTTGTTTTAATCGGATCAAATGTTGTTATTTCCCTTCTTGCAAATGTGATCCCTGATAAAGTTAGAATACCTGCTTTTGTTGTTGTTATTGCATCATTTGTTACTGTAATCGATCTATTAATGCAAGCATATGTTCCTTCATTGTATGATAAACTTGGAATTTTTATTCCATTAATTGTTGTTAACTGTATCGTTCTCGGAAGAGCCGAAGCTTTTGCATGTAAAAATTCAGTCCTCTCGTCGTTGGTTGATGGAGTAGGGATGGGGCTAGGATTTGCAATGGCTTTGGGAATTCTAGGATCTATTCGTGAATTAATTGGCAGTGGATCAATTTTTGGATATAAGTTTATTTCAGGCGATGGAGTTCTAGTTTTTATTCTTGCTCCGGGTGCATTTATTGCTCTTGGGTATCTTATTGCACTTATTAATCGAATCAGAAAAGCTAACTAAGAGGAGGAATTATGGAATATATATTAATAATTATAACAGCCATTTTTGTAAACAATGTTGTACTGGCTCAGTTTCTCGGTATTTGTCCATTTTTAGGTGTTTCAAATAAAATAAATACCGCTCTTGGTATGACCGGTGCAGTTACATTTGTAATTGTTTTAGCTACTATGGTAACTTATCTTATTCAGACATATGTTTTGAATAAACTAGGCATAGCTTTTATGCAAACCATCACTTTCATTCTGGTTATTGCTGCATTAGTTCAAATGGTCGAAATAATACTTAAAAAAGTAAGTCCCCCATTATATCAGGCACTAGGAATATTTCTTCCATTAATTACAACGAATTGTGCCGTTCTTGGGGTTGCAATTCTTGTTATTCAGAAAAACTATAACCTTTTACAAGGTGTTGTTTTTGGAGCAGCAACCGCAATTGGTTTTGGCCTTGCTTTAGTTATTTTAGCAGGAATTCGCGAACAAATGGAACTAGTTAATATACCAAAAGGAATGAAAGGTGTTCCAATTTCTCTTATTGTTGCAGGTATTCTTGCTTTAGCATTTATGGGATTTGCCGGATTAGTTTAACAAAAATCTTTTTTAATAATTTAAAAGCAACTTTAGGGTTGCTTTTTTTTATTATATCGTTTGTTTATACTCATTTTTTTTTAAATTGTACCTGTTTAAAATTTTTAGAATGTCTCTTAAAAAAATAAGTTTATTTTTTCTGTTTATTTTCTTTTTTTCTTTTCATTCATTTTCAGAAGAAAAAAGGAACATTCTTATCCTTAATTCTTACCATGAAGGCCTGAGCTGGACTGATAGCATAACTCATGGAATAAGCGACGAATTCGAAAAGAAGAATGAATCATTTGAAATATATATTGAATATATTGATAATAAAAGATTTTTTGATGATTCATATTACACATCTATTTATAATTTTTTAAAAGTAAAATATACTACTAAAAAGTTTGATCTGATTATTTCTACTGATGATTACGCTCTTGAATTTTTGTTTCAATGTCGCGACAACCTCTTTGGGAAAATCCCAGTTGTTTTCTGCGGAGTTAATAATTTAAATGTCAATTTGCCTGAAGATTATATTGGGGTTTTTGAAAAGGTTGATTATTTTGAGAATATTAAATTAATAGAAAAACTTCATCCGAATTATTCAAAAATTTATTTTGTTGTTGATAAAACCAAAACTGGGATTATTATTTATAATTCTTCATTAATTGAATTAAAAGAGTATATAGATAAGAACAAAATTGAATATTTACGCGATTTTACATTTGATCAGTTAAAATCAAAAATTACTTCACTCGAAAAAGAAGCTGTTGTACTATTTACACTTTTTACAAAAGATAATGGTAATAGTTATATTAACTATGAAAATGTAATTCAAAAAGTATGCTTCGAATCTAAGGTTCCTATTTATGGTGTGTGGAACTTCTATTTAGGAAACGGGATTATTGGAGGTAAGATGAATAACGGATATCAACAAGGTAATTTGGCTTCTAAAATTGCACTTCAACTTTTAGCTGGTGAAAATATAGAAAATATAAAAACTCAAATAGCTCCTTCATATTATGCATTTGATTATAAAAAGATGAAAGAGTTTGGTATTCGAAAATCCTATTTACCAAAAAATTCTAGAATAATTAATCTTCCTTTGTCATTTATTACCGAAAATAAAAGTCAGTTTTTTTTCTTTAGCATAATCTTCGTAATGCTTATAACGATAATTATTGTGCTATGGATATTTTTACTTTACCGACGTAACAAACTGATTTCAGAAAAACGTTATAAAATAAAGCTTGAGCTGAGTAATGATAAGTTAAAGTTGGCTAAGGAAAAAGCAGAAGATGCAAATCGTTTAAAATCAGCCTTTTTAGCAAATGTGTCGCATGAGTTAAGAACACCAATGAATGGTGTTATTGGATTCTCAAAATTACTCATCGACAGCCCGGATTTGGATATCGAAACACGATTAAAATACCTTAATATTGTTAATAGAAGCGGGTATTCACTTCTGAATCTTATAAACGATATTATTGATCTTTCAAAAATTGAAGCCAATCAATTGAGAATAAACTATTCTAATTGTAAGCTTAATGAATTAATGGACGAACTTTTTAATTTTTATATATCAGAAAAAAATGAATTAGATAAAAATAATATTCAATTATTTGTTTCAAAAGAATTAGATAATCAAGACTTTTTTATTTATTCAGATTCAAATCGAATTCGTCAGGTATTTTATAATTTATTAAATAATGCCCTGAAATTTACTAATGAAGGAAAAATCGAATTCGGATACAAAATTCAGCAGCAAGAAATTATTTTTTTTGTTAAAGATACAGGTATTGGGTTAACTAAGTTTGAACAGGATATTATTTTTGAACGTTTCAGACAAACTGATGATGCTTCAACTCGAAAATATGGAGGTTCAGGATTAGGACTTTCAATATCAAAAGGAATTGTTGAAAATCTAAAAGGAAAAATTTGGGTTGAATCTGAACAAAATATTGGTTCCTCATTCTTTTTTACAATTCCATTCCATTCAATTAAGAATGGAATAGAAAATGGTATTAAGTTGAAAGATAAAAACAAGTGTTTTAACTGGCAAACTAAAACAATACTTATTGTTGAAGATGTAAAAGTATCTTTTGATTTATTAACTAAATTTATGGCTGAAACTAAAGTAAATATTCTTCATGCTACTGATGGCGACATAGCTGTTAAGTTATGTATTGAAAATAATTTAATAGATTTAGTGTTAATGGATATTCAACTACCAACAATTGATGGACTTGAAGCTACTTGTATAATAAAAAAATCAAAACCAAATTTGCCTATTATTGCTCAAACAGCTAATGCTATGGCCGATGACCGACGAACCATTATTGAAGCCGGATGCGATGACTACATAGCAAAACCAATTAACAAATCGGAACTTCTTGATAAAATTGATTCCCAATTTAAATATGTTTAATGTTTTTATAATCATTTTCTAGATTTTCAACATAAAAATTTATTAAGTTTTATTGCCTGTTTATCTTTGTATTCAGGTAATAAAGTTGTTTTTTCAATTATTGTTCATAAAATACTATTTTCTAGTTCGTGTTTTATTTATAAAGAACTAATTTAGCTTTTCGTAATTTTTTAGACGCTTATTACAATGAATGAAAAATACAATAAAATAATATCAGCATCACTGAGCATAGACTTGTGGCAGGTTGAAAATACAATTAAATTGTTTGATGAGGGAGCCACAATTCCTTTTATTAGCC